>CALWWH010000192.1 GCA_944385195.1 uncultured Oscillospiraceae bacterium
TTGGCTCTGCCCTCGACGGGGAGACTGTTGCGGTCACGTGCCGGGGCGACGGATTCTTGTACCACCTGGTGCGCATCCTGACAGGGACGCTTTTGGAAGTTGGTCTCGGGGAACGGGATGCCGCGTCGATGCCGGCGCTGCTGGCCTCACAGGACCGTGCCAAGGCGGGGAAAACTGCCCCTGCCCAGGGGCTGACCCTGCTGTGCGTGGAATATTGAAATAAGCTGCGGGAAGCCCGCCTCGCTTAGAAAAACCAGGTGCAATGGGATTGATCGATCACCATTGCACCTGGTTTTTATCAATCGTTTGCCCTCGTCGGGACAATGGCTGCCAGGGCGGAGAGCCTTCGTTACATCCGTCGGAAATCAGCCAGTGCACTCCGAGATCCGCAGGCCGAGCCTGTCATTGCAGGACCACGTTTTCCTCTCCCAGCTGCTCTGCCAGCTCTGTCAGCAGCAGCTGCGCCGGGTCGCAGGTGGCGGCGCGGTGCTGCCAGGTGCCGTCGGTGTGTTTGAAGGACACGCTGCAACCCCCGGGGAACATATTGAGCGTGGCTAAAACCTTGCGGAACGCGCGGGACCCCTCCTCCGGCATCTTCAGGCAGAGCCGTCGGGTACGGGTGGGGGCGACCTGGGGGCGGTACTCCTCCAGAGGCAAGATCGTATCCGCCAATAGCTGGGGATCCTTCTCGTCGCGGATCGAGAGCTTGCCCCGAACGGCCAGAGCGCGGCCCTCGGTCAGGTAGCTGCTGCAGCGCTCCAGCGTCCGGGCGAAGACCAGCAGCTCCATGGATCCGGAGTTGTCCTCCAGCGTGACATAGGCCATCAGGGAGTGGTTCTTGGTGACCTTGTTCTTAACCTGGACGACGACCCCGGCGATGGTCAGCTCCATGCCGTCGTAGAAACGCTCGGGCCCCTGGGGGTTCTGGGTATCGTCCAGAATCTGCCCCAGGCGGGGAATGCCCTCCAGGAGGGAGGCATAGTCGTCCATGGGATGCCCAGTGAGGTAGAGACCGGTGGTCTCCTTCTCGTAGGCCATCATTTCCTGCCGGGAGAGCTCCGCAATGTCTGGGATGGGGATGGTGACGGTGCTGTTGATCTTGTCCTGGGGGTCGCCAAAGAGATCCAGCTGTCCGGCAATGTGCTTTTTGTGGGACTCGGCGGCGAAGTCGATCATATACTCGTACACCCGGAGCATCTGACTGCGGTAGAGCCCGAAGCAGTCGAAAGCGCCGGCTTTGATCAGGCTCTCGGCTGCACGTTTGTTCAGCTCGGTGCCCTGCATTCGATCGAAGAAATTCTCCATACTGGTGAAGGGCCCATTCTCGTCCCGCTCGGCCATGAGTTTCTGGATCAGGCCCCGTCCGATGTTTTTGATGGCAGCCAGACCGAAGCGCAGGCTGTTTTCGCTGACGGTGAAGTTGTCCTCTGATACGTTTAAGTCGGGGGGCAGGACCTCAATGCCCATTTCCTTGCAGGTGGCGATGTACTCCGAGACCTTCACCGAGCTGTCCAGCACGGAGGTCAGCAGGGCTGCCATATACTGCTTGGGCCAGTGGCACTTGAGCCAGGCAGTCTGGTAGCTGACCTTGGCGTAGCAGACGGCGTGGGCCTTGTTAAAGGCGTAGTTGGCAAAATCCAGAACCTCGTCGTAGATCTGCTCGGCGGCCTCCTCCGACACTCCGTTGGCCATAGCCCCGGGGATATTCCGCGCGGGGTCGCCGTGGACGAAGGCGGTCCGCTCAGACTCGATGACGTCCATTTTCTTCTTGCTCATGGCGCGGCGGATGTTGTCCGCCTGGCCCATGGTGTAGCCTGCCAATTGGCGAAAGACCTCAATTACCTGCTCCTGGTAGACCAGACAGCCATAGGTGACCTTCAAAATTGGCTCCAGCTGGGGGGTGCGGTAGCTGATTTGACTGGGGTTGCGCTTGCAGCGGGTGAACTTCGGGATGGAATCCATGGGGCCGGGGCGGTAGGGGGCAACGCTGGCGGTCAGGTCCTCGATGCTCTCCGGCTGGATGCCCACACACACGCCGGTGATGCCCGCCGATTCCAGCTGAAAGACGCCGGAGGTCTTGCCCTCGCTGAGCATCTGAAAGGTCTCCGGGTCATCCTCGGCGACCGCATCCATGCGGAAGCTGGGGTCAACCTTTTGGATCAGCGCCTCGGCGTCGTGAATGACGGTCAGGTTGCGCAGGCCCAGAAAGTCCATCTTGAGCAGTCCCAGCTCCTCCAAGGTGGTCATGGGGTACTGGGTGACGATGGTCTCGTCGTTGCGCGAGAGGGGCACATAATCATAGACCGGGTTGGCGGTGATGACCACGCCCGCAGCATGGGTGGAGGCGTTGCGGGGCATGCCCTCCACAGCCCGGGCGGTATCGATCAGCTGCCGGATGCGCTCGTCGCTGTCGTAGAGGCCCTTGAGCTGCGGCGAGACCTTGAGGGCCTCGTCGAGGGTGATGTGCAGCGTTGTGGGCACCAGCTTGGCGACGGTATCGGTCTCGGCATAGGTAAAGTTCATGGCCCGGCCCACGTCCCGGATGGCGCCCCTGGCGGCCATGGTACCGAAGGTGATGATCTGGGCCACATGATCTGCGCCGTATTTGGAGGCGACGTAGTCCAGCATCTCGCCCCGGCGCTCAGGACAGAAGTCAATGTCAAAATCCGGCATGGAAACGCGCTCCGGATTGAGAAAACGTTCAAAGACCAGGGCGTACTTCATGGGGTCAATGTCTGTGATCTGCATACTGTAGGCCACGATGGAGCCTGCGCCGGAGCCGCGGCCCGGCCCCACAGGGATGCCCACGCGCTTGGCGTAGTTGACATAATCAGCGACGATGAGGAAGTATTCCACAAAGCCCATCTGGCGGACCATTGCCATCTCGTATTCCAGCCGCTCCCGGTAGCCCTCCGGGTCTTCTGGATAGCGGGATTTGTACCCTTCGTAGCATAGGTGGGTGAAGTACGCATCGGCGGTGGTCCAGCCCTGGGGCAGAGGGAAGTTGGGCAGGTGATAGGTGCCGAAGGTGAAGTCCATATGGCACTGCTCGGCAATACGGGCGGTGTTTTCGATGGCCTCCGGCTCGTTGGGGAAGAGCGCGCGCATCTCCTCCTCGCTTTTGAGGTAGAACTGGTCGGACTCAAAGCGCATGCGGTCCGGGTCGTCGATGGTCTTGCCGGTCTGGACACAGAGCAGGACGTCCTGCATCCTGGCGTCGGACTGGCGCAGATAGTGGGCGTCATTGGTGGCGACCAGGGGCAGCCCCGTCTCCCGGTGCAGGCGCAGAATGCCTGCGTTGACCTGCTGCTGGGCGGCGATGCCGTCGTCCTGGAGCTCCAGGTAGAAGTTGCCCTCTCCGAAGATCTCAGCCAGCTCCAGGGCAGCCTGTTTGGCCCCCTGGTAGTCGTCCTCCAGCAGCCGCTTGGGGATCTGGCCGGAAAGGCAGGCCGACAGAGCGATCAGGCCGGCGCTGTGGGCGCGCAGCAGATCCATGTCCACGCGGGGACGGATGTAAAAGCCCTCCAAAAAGCCCTGG
>CALWWH010000193.1 GCA_944385195.1 uncultured Oscillospiraceae bacterium
AGGAGCTCTACGGCGACCTCTACAACCTGGAGGCCACCCCGGCGGAGTCCACCTCCTACCGTCTTGCAAAGCATGACAAGGAGGATTTCCCCGATATTATCACTGCCCACGAGGGTGGGACTCCTTACTATACCAACTCCAGCCATTTGCCCGTGGGGTATACAGAGGATATCTTTGCGGCTCTGGATATCCAGGACAAGCTGCAGCCCCTCTATACCAGCGGTACCGTCTTCCATACCTTCCTGGGCGAGAAACTGCCCGACTGGAAGGCAGCGGCGGCCCTGGTCCGTAAGATTGCGGAGAATTATGAGCTGCCGTACTACACGCTCTCGCCAACCTATTCCATCTGTGTCGATCATGGCTACCTCACCGGAGAACAGTACACCTGTCCCATCTGCGGTAAGAAGACTGAAGTTTACAGCCGCATCACCGGCTACTACCGCCCGGTGCAGAACTGGAACGACGGCAAAGCGCAGGAGTTCAAGGATCGCAAGAACTACCTGCCTGACTTGAAGCTGGTCTCCCGCATGACCACCTCCGCCAAAGCCAAAGTTCCGGCCGCTGCTCCTGCCGAGCTGCTGCTCTTCACCACGAAGACCTGCCCCAACTGCCGCGCTATCAAGCCCCAGCTGGACAAGGCGGGGATTGCTTACAAGGTGATGGATGTGGATGAGAACCTGGAACTGGCCCGGAGCTATCACCTCAGCAGCGCCCCATCCTTGGTTGTTGTCGCAGGGGAGAGCTGCCGCGTCTTTGCCGGCATTGCGCAGATCCGTGAGTTCATCAAGCAGAGCCAGGCAGTCACGGCGTAAAGGGATATCTCAACATAACAAGAGGCTGATGCAGAGCGCATCAGCCTCTTGTTATGTACCAGCAAAAAAGCCCCGCAGGTGAGCCCTGCGGGGCGCGTTGTTACAGTGCGAAAATGACGCCGACTACGGCGGAAAAGAGGATAAACACAATGGGGTGCAGGTTCTTAGTGGGCTTGACAACGTTGGTCAGCAGCCAGATCACCACAGCCAGGATGAGACCCTTCCAGTTGAAGATCTGGCCCTCAGGGAATAGATTGGCCACCATGACACTCAGGCCCGCTGCTGCTATCAGACCCGTAGAGGCGGGACGCAGGCCGTAGAAGGCGTTGTCCACCAGTTTGCTCTCCCGAAATTTTTTGAGCACCAGCGCGACGATCAGAATGATGATGATGGAGGGCGTGATGAGACCGATGGTTGCAGTGACGGCGCCCAGCAGCGCGGTGGCGAGATTGCCCTGGTCCATACCAGTGACATAGCCGACGTAGGTTGCCATGTTGACGCCGATGGGACCTGGGGTGGACTCGCTGACAGCGATCATATTCGCCAGGTCGTTTTGGGTGAACCAACCGGTGGCGTCGGCCATATTTTCCAGGAATGGGATGGTGGCCATACCGCCGCCGATGGCGAAAAGACCGGTCTTGAAAAACTCCCAGAACAGTTTCAGATACAGCATCACTTCTTACCCCCCTCGATGACGCGGATGACGATGCCCGCAATGGCCGCGATCACGACAAACACAGCCGGGCTCAGCGGCGTCAGGAAGCTGCCCAGGGCAATCACCAGGAAGATGATGAGCGTCTTCCAATCGATCACGGCCTTCTTAAAAAGCTTGACGACAGCGTTGACAATCAGCACGCAGACACACATACGGATGCCGCCAAAGGCGTGCTGTACCCACTGGATGTGGGAAAAGGCTTCGATGATGCCTGCCAGCAGGGAGATGATCACTAAAGAGGGGAATACGACGCCAATGGTCGCAAAAATGCCGCCGGCGACGCCCTTCTGTTTCTGACCAACGAAGGTGGCGGTGTTGACTGCGATAACGCCGGGGGTACACTGGCCAATGGCGAAGTAGTCCATGATCTCCTCTTCGGTCGACCATTTTTTGCGGTCAACCACCTCCCGCTGCAGCATGGGCAGCATGGCATAGCCGCCGCCAAAGGTCATAACGCCGATCCTGGCAAAGGTTAGGAATAAGTCCAGCAGCAATTTCATATGATCACCTTAAAAATCTCGGATCACGCCACGATGAAGGGCATCATTCCGATAAAAATTAGACAATCGCCGGGGGGAACGCAAGCGGAAAGACCTGCGGGGAGGGCCGAGCTGTAGCTAAGTATCAGTCAGGCAGCGGTCTTTCCCAGCGCTTTCCTCTTAAAAAATATTCAGATATTATTCTATCTGATACGGCAAAATAAGTCAATGGGCCGAGTGCTGAGAAAGTGCTGCTGCTGCGGCAAAAATGTTGTGGACTTTGCAGGGAAGTTGTGGGAAACCAAGAGCATGGCAAGATCCAATTCCCATCGTTCAGACTCGATACAGAGCGCGGAATCAAGGGCTGTGCATGGGGGCGCTGCGGCAACCATCGACCCTCTAGCTCGAACATTTTTATTAGCGGCTGCTATACTGAGTATAGCAGAGAGTGGTTCGTCCTCGTCGGCACCGGGAGCTGAATGTGGTGCGGCTGCGGGCGGAAAGCAGACAGGATTTGGAGTTGAAACCCCACAGGAAAATCTGCCAGACTTGTGAAAGGAGCCTTACCATGGGGAAAATATACCAGAGACTAGCGACCCTGCTGAACGTTAAATCGATTGTGACCATTGCACTGACGGCAGTTTTTGCGTATCTGGCCATCATCGGGGAAACCAGCCAGGAGTTTGTGACGATTTACACTACCATTGTGGCTTTCTACTTTGGCACCCAGAGCCAGAGAATCGCCGAGGCGATGGGGGAGAGGGAGATAAAGTGATGCAGCAGCTGAAAGTCATCGACGTCTCCTACCACAACGGAGACATCCAGTGGCCGCTGGTTGCAAATCAGGTGGACGCGGCCATCATCCGCTGCGGCTACCGCGGATACGGCGCCGCCGGGTCGCTGGCAGTAGACCCA
>CALWWH010000194.1 GCA_944385195.1 uncultured Oscillospiraceae bacterium
GCCACCAGTTTACATACGTGGATGTCCCCATGGGCCTGTGCGCCGTGGCGCTGACGGGGGTGAGCTACCCCGCCGGGACGGCGGAGCTGTGCAAGTCCTGCGACGCGGTGCTCCTGGGCGCCGTCGGCGGCGCGACCCAGGGCGACGTGCCCCCCGAGCAGCGGGCCGAGACCGCCCTGCTCAACATCCGCAAGGATCTGGGCCTGTACGCCAACCTGCGGCCCGCGGTCCTGCGCCCGGCGCTCATCGACGCCTGCCCCCTCAAGCGCCGGACCGCCGAGGCCGGCATCGACCTGATGATGGTCCGTGAGCTCACCGGCGGGATCTACTTCGGCCGCCGGGAGCGCTATGAGACCCAGGACCGAGGCATCGAGTGCGCCGACCGGATGGCCTACTCCGAGATGGAGATCGAGCGCATCGGCCGGCGGGCCTTTGAGCTGGCGCGCCTGCGGCGCAAAAAGGTCGCCAGCGTGGACAAGGCCAACGTCCTGGAGACCTCGCGCCTGTGGCGCAGCGTCATGCACCGGCTGAGCCAGGAGTATCCCGACGTAGACTACTCCGACGTGCTGGTGGACAACTGCGCCATGCAGCTGGTCAAAAACCCCGGCCAGTTCGACGTGGTGGTCACCGAGAATATGTTCGGCGACATCCTCTCCGACGAGGCCAGCCAGATCACCGGCTCCATCGGCCTGCTGCCCTCGGCCTCCATCGGCGACACGGCCCCGGGCCTGTATGAGCCCATCCACGGCTCGGCGCCGGATATCGCGGGGCAGGACAAGGCCAACCCCATCGCGACCATCCTCTCGGCGGCGATGATGCTGCGCTACAGCTTCCGGCTGGCGGCGGAGGCCGAGGCCATCGAGGCCGCCGTGGACCAGGTCCTGGCGGCGGGCTGGCATACCGCCGACCTCCAGGGCCAGGGCGAGCCCATCGGCACCCAGCGCATGGGCCAGCTGATCGCCGAGGCCATCTGAGAGGGAAACTCCATAAAGACAAACAGAGCGCGCTGCGTTGGCAGCGCGCTCCTTGCTACAATATAGGGCTATTTCTTGAGACGGAGGGCCTTTTTGACCTTCTCGATGATGCCCGCCGGGGAGATGCCGTAGGCTTCCAGCACGGCGGGGGCCTTGCCGGAGCGGCCGAAGACGTCCTCCACGCCGTGGCGGACCACGGGCGTCGGGCAGACCTCAGACAGGTAGGCGGCCACGGCGCTGCCCAGGCCGTTATAGATGTTGTGCTCCTCGGAGGTGACGATGCAGCCGGTCTCCTGGGCGGCTTTGAGGATCAGCTCGGTGTCCAGGGGCTTGATGGTGTGCATGTCCAGCACGCGGGCGCTGATGCCCTCGCCAGATAGCTGCTGCGCGGCGGTCAGAGCCATCTGCACCGTCAGGCCGGTGGCGGCGATGGTGACGTCGGAGCCGTCTCGCAGGGTGACGCCCTTGCCCAGCTCGAAGCGGTAGCCCTCGATGGTGTCGGTGACGGTCTCGACGGCCAGGCGGCCCAGACGCATATAGGCCGGGCCTTCGTAGTTGAGCAGGGCCTCCACGGCCAGGCGCATCTCGTGCCCGTCGCAGGGGTTGAGGACCAGCATGCCGGGGATGGTGCTCATGGTGCCAAAGTCCTCCACGCACTGGTGGGTCGCGCCGTCCTCGCCGACGGACAGGCCGCCGTGGGAACCGATGACCTTGACGTTCAGCCGCGGGTAGGCGATGGAGTTGCGGACCTGCTCGAAGGCGCGGCCGGCGGCAAACATCGCAAAGGTGTTGGTGAAAGGCATCTTGCCGCAGGTGGCCAGACCGGCGGCCACGCCCATCATATTGGCCTCGGCAATGCCCATGTTGAAGAAACGCTCAGGGTAGGCCTTGGAGAAGGCCTTGGTCATGGTGGCGCCGGACAGGTCAGCGTCCAGGACGACCAGCGCGGGATATTTTTCGGCCAGGGCGACAATGGCCTCGCCATATGCGCCACGGGTTGCAATCTTCTCAGCCATCTTTAGCCCTCCAATTCTTTGAGATACGCTTCCAGCTCCGCAACGGCCAGCGCGTACTGCTCGTCGTTGGGGGCCTTGCCGTGCCAACCCGGGTCGTTTTCCATATAGGAGACGCCCTTGCCCTTGATGGTCTCCATGATGATGACGGTGGGTCTGCCGTTATTGAAGGAGGCTGCCCGGTCATAGACTGCGTCCAGGGCCTCATAGTCGTGGCCGTTGACGGTCAAGACGTTCCAGTTGAAGGCCTCGAACTTTTTGTCCAGGGGCATGATGGGCATGACCTCGTCGTTGCTGCCGTCGATCTGCAAGCCGTTGTGGTCGATGATGGCGCAGAGGTTGTCGAGCTTGTACTTAGCCGCGGCCATGGCGGCCTCCCAGACCTGGCCCTCCTGGCACTCGCCGTCGCCCAACAGGGTGTAGACGCGGTAGTCCTTGGCGTCGACCTTGCCAGCCAGCGCCATGCCGACAGCCACGGAGATGCCCTGCCCCAGCGAGCCGGTGGACATGTCGACGCCGGGAACGTGGTGCATCTCGGCGTGACCGGACATGTGGCCCTCGATGCTGCGGAACAGCTTGCACGCCTCCACGGGGAAAAAGCCGCGCAGGGCCAGGGTGGCATACAGCGCGGGGCTGCAATGTCCCTTGGAGAGGACGAAGCGATCCCGTCCAAGGCTGCGGGGATTGGAGGGGTCTACCCTCATTTTGTTGAAATAGAGCACCGTCAAGGCGTCCAGCGCCGACAGTGAACCGCCAATATGGCCGGAAGCGGCAGTATGCACCATGTCCAGGGCCAGTAAGCGGGCCTTGGTCGCGGTGATTGCCAGTTGCTTCTTGTCCAAGCGTTCTCACTCCTTATATATAAATCGAATTCTGGGCATGTATATTTTATCCGAAAATCTGGGAAAAGTCAATATCACATTTGTCTGCCGGGCCAAGGGGCCCGAGGGGGCAGGGGCTCAGCACAGTCCGGCCTGACGGCACTGGTCCAGCAGGGCCCCAGCGTCGGCGCAGAGCCACTGGGCCCCTGCCTGGCGCAGCTCCTGGGTCCCGCGATAGCCCCAGGCGGCGCCCACGGGCCAAAAGCCCGCCGCCCGGGCAAAGAGCATGTCCACGTCGCTGTCGCCGACGTAGGCCACAGCCTCAGCCTCCAGGCCCAGGGCCTGGCAGGCCTGAAGGCCGGCGTCAGCGGCGGGCTTGAGGGGACGCTGGCCGTTATTGCCCCAGACGAAGCGGAAGGGAATGTCCGGGAAAAAATGCCCGGCGATGTGCTGGCTGGTGGTCTCGGTCTTGTTGCTGATGACCCCCAGGGCGATGCCGGCCTGGGCCAGGGCCCGCAGCAGCTCCGGGATGCCGGGGTAGCAGCGGGTCAGGTCGGTGCAGTGGAAGGGATAGTCGCCCTGATAGCGGCGGTGGACGGCCTCCAGGATCTGCTGGGGGGTGTCCTGGGGGGCGGCCCGGCGGATGGCCTCCCGGATGCCGCCGCCGACGATGTGGCCGTAGTCCGCCAGGGCGCGCTCGGGCAGGCCCTCGGCGCGCAGGGAGCGGTTGAGCGCCCCGGCGATGTCCGGCAGGGTGTTGAGCAGCGTGCCGTCCAGGTCGAAGAGGAGGGCGCGCAGCTTGGTCGTTGTCATGGGGATTGCCTCCTATTTGTGCGTTGTTCAGGGAAATGATACCGCAAAGTTCAGGCGTTGTCAACCGGGGCAGGATGTGGTATAATGAAAATTCAGCGGCGGTATGCCGCAGATCACACAAGCGAGGTACACAGATGAACGAACGTGAAGTCGGCGAGCTGCGCCGCCGTTTTAAGAGCGAGAAGACCAGCATCACCCACATCTTGGGCTGCTTCATCAACGACCGCCGGGAGATTGTGGCCCAGTTTGACCAGTCCCTGGGTCTCATGGCCGAGGACGAGCAAAACCGGCTCCTGGCGCTGCTGCGCCGGGCGCTGTCCGGCACCATCGGGAAAAATCTCGTGGACCTGCCCTTTGAGACGGCGGAGGTGGCCGGCGGCGAGGCCCACCGGCGGCTCATGGCCCTGCGCAGCAGCAAGCTCCAGGACCCGGCGCAGCTGGAGCAATTCTACCAGACCGTGGCCCAGTCCATGGACATGCAGACCGGCTATCTGCTCCTCATCGCCCATGATGCCTACGACGTGCCCTGGCACGGCAAGGACGGCGCGGCGCCGGAGGACGCCTCCGAGGAGGTCTTCAGCTACCTGATTTGCAGCATCTGTCCGGTCAAGCAGACCAAGCCCGCCCTGAGCTACGACGTTCGGGAGAACGAGGTCCACGACCGGGTCCTGGACTGGCTGGTTGCGGCGCCGGCGTTTGGCTTTTTGTTCCCGGCCTTCGACGGCCGCAGGGCCAACATCTACGGCAGCCTGCTCTACAGCCGCAGCGCCGAGAATAACCACCCGGAGCTGATCGAGGCGCTCTTTCACAGCCAGGCCCCCATGCCCCCGGCCGCCCAGAAGGACTGCTTTCGCAGCCTGCTGGGCAGCAGCCTCGGCGAGGACTGCCGCATGGAGCTGGTACAGGCGGTGCAGGAGCACTTCGGCGACCTGATCGACCAGCATAAGCAGGCCCGCGAGAAAGACCCCCTGGTGGTGGGCGGCAGGGACATCGAGCGGGTCCTGAGCCACTGCGGCGTCCCGGAGGAGAAGGTCGAGGCCTTCCGCCAGCAGTTTGGCCAGACCTTCGGCCAGGACTGCCAGCTGCCGCCCAGGAACCTGCTCGAGACGAAAAAGTTTGAACTACATACCCCCGACGTCACCATCCAGGTCAATCCCGAGCGGCCGGAGCTGGTGCAGACCCGCAGCATCGACGGTGTGCGCTACCTGCTCATCCGCGCCGAGGACGGCGTCGAGCTCAACGGCGTCCCGGTGGCGCTGTAAGGGCCATTTCCCATCATATCCGGAGGTTTCAGCATGCTCAAATCCGCGTCCCGCATCATTTTTTCCGCCATATTGCTCCTGCTGACCGGCCTGATGGCGGCCGTGGCCCACTACGCCCCGGAGGCAGTCTTCCGCTGGTACCCCGGCTGGTCGCAGAAGATCCTCTCCGCCCTGGGCAGGGTCACGGCCCTGCTGCCCTTCTCGCTGGTGGAGATCCTGATCGTCCTGGTCATTCTCTGGGCGCTGTACAGCTTCATCGGCATCTTTCGCCACAAGACCGGCCTCGTCCGCTGGCTGACCGGGCTGCTGGAGGGGGCCGCCGCCGTCGCCTTCGCCTTCATGGCCATCTGGGGCCTGAACTACTTTAACCCTGACAGCATCGGCCAGCGCATGGGCCTGGAGGTGGGGCAGTACAGCCTCGAGCAGCTGCGCGCGGCCACGGAATACTATCTGACCAAGGCCAACGCCTACGCCCAGCGGGCCCAGCGCGACGAAAACGGCACGACGGCGGAGGTCTCCTTCCGCGATCTGGCCCGGCGCAGCGCCGCGGGCTACGAGGCCCTGGCGGAGGAATACGACTGCTTTGTCCCCTCGGTGCAGACACCCAAGCCCGTCCTGGCCTCCAAGGCCATGAGCTACAGCGGCATCAGCGGCATTTTCTTCTGCCTGACCGCCGAGTGCAACGTCAACGACGACGGCCCGGTCTGGACGCTGCCCTTCACCATGTGCCACGAGCGGGCCCACGCCCAGGGCATCGGCCCGGAGAACGAGTGCAACTTCGTCGGCTATCTGGCCGCGGTCAAATCCGGGGACGACCTGGTGGTCTACTCCGGGTACTATCACGCGCTCATCTACTGCTATAACGCCCTCTACAGCCAGGACCGGCAGGGCGCCCAGGAGATCTGGCAAGCCATGGACCCCGGCCTACAGGCCGACATCAGGGCCTCCAACGCCCACTATGCGCAGTTTGAGGGCCGGATCCAGGAGGCCGTCACCAAGGTCAACGACACCTACCTCAAGGTCATGGAGCAGCCCTCCGGCGTCCGGAGCTACGGCGAGGTGGTCGACTACCTGATCGCCTGGCACCTGGCGGGGGGCGTGTAGCTCGAAGCTGAGACTGCCCCAAAACCTTCCCCACAGGGAGCCTGGCAGAGTTCCGCCCTCCGCAGAGGGAGGAAAAAGATCAAAATCCGTCATTTCCGGGGACATGTGCCTCGGAAATGACACTTCTCATGACGGACAGGCCGACAATTTCGCAAAAAATCGAGGTCTGGCCGTCATGCAGCCCCTTGGCGGAAAAGGCCGCAGGCCTTTTTCGCCAAGAAAAGCAGCGCCCCGGGAAATTCCCGGGGCGCTGCTGCGGATCTCTCAGAGAAGCGGAACTTAACGGGCGTTATAGCGGTCAAATGCTGCCTGATAGATATCAATGCAGTCCTGCAGACCAAACTGATACAGGGCGGCAACAAAATCGTCCCATTCGTCAAGGCTGCGGTCCCCGCGAATGAACAGCGGGATGTTCTCGTTGACGTAGGTCTGAATGTCACTGTAGGGGCTGGCATAATCCTCACCCTCTTCTGTGGTCAGAGCAATGCCGAAGGTGGGAATGTTGTAAGCAGCATCGCAGTTGTCCTGCCAGGTGTGGTAGGCCTTCATAACTGCGTCACTATTACGGTCGAATTCACGCCACCAGATATAGAACATACTGCCAGATGCATTCGTTTTCAACTGACCATATATGTTCTTACCATCGGGATGGTTGAAGAAATGATCAGTGTAAACAGGGATACCATCCTCATTGTACTCCCAGTCCAGACCATACTCACCAAAGGTCCAGAGATAAGCGCTGTCCAGAGAATAGCTGTAGTCAATCCACTTAGCAGCGAGCTCATCCGTGCCGCGTTCAACGGCTGCGGTGGTGATGAACTTACAGGAAGCACCTGAATAGTCATTACGGCGGCGCAGGTGGTACTCATCGCCCTCATTTTTGACAGGGCTGGTAACAGCAGCGACTTCAATGTCAGGGAACATCGTCGCCCACAGGTCGGGATGACCGGCAGCAGCCCAATCCCAGGCACCCATCTCACCGGATTCCAAGTAGTCGGTGCCAAGCTCGAAGGCGTTATCATAGCCGGGGAAATCCTTGTCGACCAGACCCTCGGAATACCACTGGTGCATCATAGTGACATACTCACGCATACCCTCTTCTGCGAAACCGTACTTGATTTCACCATTGATGTGATACCAGCCGGGGCAGACATTATAACCGGCAGTCAAGGTATAAGCCATATCATCATAGCCGTTGGGAGAGAGACCCAAAGCCCTTGTGGCGCCCTTCTGATCCTTAAAGGCGGTCAGCATGGTATGCCAATCGTCATAGGTCACGGGCAAGTCGAGACCACAGTCCTCCAGCCAGTCGGAGCGGACCATGCCGCCGACCCATGCGGGCTCACAGCCGGACTGAACGGAGCGGAAATACATGGCTCCACCGTCAGTCTTGCTGTCGCGGTGATAGGTCTCGTCCACATACTGCCAGGCGTTGAACAGCGGGGTCACGTGTGCATAGTCTGCGGCGTCCACGTAGATTTCATCTTCAATTGCCTTGTCAATACCGCCGACATAGGAGGTATCCGTGCCACCGATGATGTCAGCATAATCCTGGGATGCATACATGATCTGGAACTGCTCGTCACTACTGACGCACTGATAGTCAACGACCACACCGGTGCGCTTCTCCAGCTCCTGATAAAGATATAATTCCATCGGGGTACTGGCGACGGTGCTGGTCCATCTTGAGAAGTAGCTGATCTCGGCGGGCTCGTTTACCAGAGGCAGCGGATAAGGATCAATCGCAATCTGCGGAATCTTAAATTCGTAGCCGTGCGCGGTCATTGTCACGATCTCAGGCACTTCGGCGAACTCCTCTACCGGTGTTTCTGCCGGGGCATCGGGGGTCTCAGTCGTGTCTGCCGGTGCAGACGGTGCGGGTTCGTCGGCGGGAGGCGTGGTAGGGGCAGGTTCACTGGCACAGCCAACAAACAGGCTGAGCATCAGCACAGCAACCAACAGCAAAGCAAACAGAGAAATGCGCTTCATAGTAACCCATCCTTTCATGTCAATATAGGATTTTCAGATATAAAAATATAGATCAATCGTCAAACAGAACCTGCTGATCCAGACCACGGTAGATGCCGGGGGCAACAGCCTTCGGCTTCTCGGTCTTGGAGATCATCTTGTGGTTGACGCCGTTCTGGCAGCTGTCGATCAGGCCGTGGACGACCTCAAAGGTCTGCAGGCCCATGCTGTAGTGGCAGCGGGGACGGCGGCCGTTGCGGATGGCGAAAGCCAGATCCAGCAGACCGACGCCGCGGCTCTCGTCCAGCAGGGAGTGCGTGGGCGGGACCTCATACATCTTCATGGGCTCGATGCCCAACGGAATCGCATTGGGATTAAAGGAGAATTCTTTGCGGATATCGGTCTGCAGATAAACTTTGCCGCCATAGAAGTTGGGATCCGGGCAGATCAGGTTGGCATCAGAGCCGTAGATGACGAAGGCGTTATCCTGAGAGTTGATGCCCGCAGCGAAGATGATGTTGCCGTAGACGCCGTTGTCGAACTCCAGGGAGCCGATCAGGGTGTCGGGCTCGGTATTGGGCTCGGTGTTCTTGTAGTTGACGTTTAGCGGGTCATTGGAGCTGTTGGACTTGACATTGGTCTTGACATAGCCGGCCACGCGGTTGATGTTGCCGAACATGTTGATCAGGTTGTGCAGGTAGTAGCCGCCCATATCGAAGGGCAGGCCGGAACCGGCGGGGGTGCGCGGATTGTTGCCGGGCAGGCGCATCCGGGCGAAACGGGCCATCATGTCGTCGCCGCCCTCCTGCTTGGGCAGCTCGCGGCGGGTGCTCTGGCCGCGCTCAGCGCCCAGGATCATGTTGCCGCGGGTGACCAGGCAGTGGCTGGCGATGGGGGTGCCGATAAAGCCGGCGTCGATCAGCTGGCGCGCGGTCTGCCATGCGCCGCCCAGGAAGGTATCGGGCGCCTGGGTGTACCACAGGCCCTTCTTCTCCGCTTCCTCTGCCAGTGCCTTCAGCTCCAGACCGTCCTCCCAGGTGACGCCCATCATCTTCTCAGTGTGGACATGCTTGCCATGCTCCAGAGCGGCACGGGTGACCTCGACGTGGGAGGTGGGATAGGTCAGGTTCAGGACGATCTCGATCTCGGGATCGTTGTAGATCTCTTCGTTGGTGACGGCTTTGCAGCCGTACTTCTGCTCAAAGAGCTGTGCGCGCTCGGGGACGGCGTCCGCGCACTTGACAACATCGATGAAGCTGTACTGCTTCATGATGGTGGGCATATAAGCGTTGTTGGCGATCATGCCGCAGCCGATCAGGCCGACTTTTACGGGTTTGAGAGCTGCCATAGTGGTTTCTCCTTTCAGATTCAAAAACAAATAGATTGATCCGGCTTATTCGACGAAACCGGTTTCTTTCATGTTGAGGTACGCGGCGGCGAGGGTCTCTTTCTGGCTCAGGTTGCGCTGGAAGTCCTGCTCCACGATGGCCCACTCCTGGCCGATAGCGACGCCAGCCTCCAGCACGCCGGACAGATTGAGAATGCCGGTGCCGGGGGTGGTGAACCGAGGCATGGTGTTGCCGCGCTGATCGACCTTGCCGGGGACAAAGTCCTTGATATGCAGGGCGCCAATGCGGTCTTTGATGCGATAGATGAGGTTGACGGGATCGACCCCTGCGTATGTAGCCCAGCCCACGTCCAGCTCGAAGGTCAGATCCGGGGCGTTGGCGATCATCAGCTCATAGGGCGTGGTGCCGTTGACCTCGATCTGGAACTCGGCGTCGTGGTTGTGGAACATGAACTGCATGCCGTTGGCCTTGGCCTTGACGCCGATGGCCTGGAACTTCTCGATCTCCTTCATGACCTCGTCATAGGTGGGAGGCTCCTTTGCCATGCCGAACCGATAACCGGCGGCCACGCTCATGTAGGTGACCAAGCGCGTGACGCCCAGCTTCTGGGCCTGTTCGATGAGTTCATCGACGTTGGGTTCCGGCATGCCGGGCATGGCCATCAGGCCCATACAGATGGGCTCCATGCCAAAGCTTTTCACCCGGGCCAGGTTCGCATTCATATCGCCCTGGAGCAGCCCGCTGGCGTGTTCAAAGCCCTTATAGCCGAGCTTGCCGTATTCCTCGAGAATGGCGTAGTACTCATCGCCCTTGGCGGTGAAGGGAACGAAGCCAATGAAACCAGCTTTCAGTTTGTTCATGGTGTACCTCCTTGTGATATCCGGAATAAGAATATGCTTGTGGGGAACGACAGCTTAAGTGTACCATCATGCAGCCGAAAAAAACAGTGCAAAAAGGGGACATCCTATACTGCTGAATTGGGACAAATCCACAAAGCCTTATTCGAGGAATCCGGTTTCCTTCATGTTAAGGTAGGCAGCAGCCAGGGTTTCTTTTTCGCTCAGGTTACGCTGGTAGTCCTGCTCCACGATGGCCCACTCCTGGCCGATCTGGACACCGGCTTCCAGCACGCCGGACAGATTGAGAATGCCGGTGCCGGGGGTCGTGAACATGGGTTTGTCAATGCCGTGATCTACGACCTTGCCTGGGACGAAGTCCTTAATGTGCAGCGCCGCGATGCGGTCGCCCAGCTTATAAATGAGGTTGACGGGGTCCAGACCTGCGAAGGTGACCCAGCCCACGTCCAGCTCAAAGGTCAGGTCGGGGGCATTTTCGACCATTAGGTCGAAGGGGGTCTTGCCGCCAAAGTCCATCTGGAACTCGGCGTCGTGGTTGTGGAACATGAACTTCATGCCGTTGGCTTTGGCCTTGGCAGCGGTGGCTTGGAACTGCTCGATCTGCTTCATGATCTCATCATAGGTGGGCGGCTCTTTGTTCCAGCCAAAGCGATAGTTTGCAGCCAGACTCATATAAGTGACCAGGCGGGTAACGCCCAGTTTTTTTGCGTTTTCAATGATCTCATCGACGTTGGGTTCCGGCATGCCGGGCATGGCCATCAATCCCATGCAGAGGGGCTCCATGCCAAACGCGCGGACGCGGGCCAGATTTGCCTGATAGTCGCCCTGGAGCAGCGCGCCGGAATGCTCAAAGCCCTTGTAGCCGAGCTTGCCGTATTCTTCGAGGATGGCGTAATAGTCCTCGCCCTTAGCGGTGAAGGGGATAAAACCAATAAAGCCGGCTTTCAGTTTATTCATGGGGTACCTCCTCAAAACAACTTTATTTGGGTTTGGGAAATCTCAGAGGGAATGACTTATTAAGTGTACCATCATGCAGTGTGAAAAAACAATGCAAAATGGGGACATCCGAACTGATGAATTGGGACAATTTCACACAAGTGCGCAATGGGGGCGGTAAGTGCTTGTGCAAGTGGATAAAATGTGCTACACTTATGGTTGTTCGCATGCGGACAGAAAGGATGCGAGCTCCATTGTACTCCAATCGTGACCTGCGCAAGCTGCTGCTGCCGCTGATTGCCGAGCAGGTCCTGACAGCTCTGATGGGTGTGGCTGATACGCTGATGGTCTCCAACGTCAGCGCGGCTGCGCTGTCCGGCGTGTCGCTGGTAGATACGCTCAATAACCTAATTATCATGATCTTCAGCGCCATGGCTGCCGGCGGCACCATCGTCTGCGCCCAATACCTGGGCCGCGGAGACCCCGAGGACGCCTGCGACGCGGCGGAGCAGGTCCTCTTGTCCTGCATCGCCATCGCGCTGGTTCCGGCGGTGCTGTGTGCGACTCTCAGCCGGCCGATTCTGGGCATTGTCTACACCCAGCTGGAGCCGGATGTGATGGACAATGCCGTGCGGTATTTCCTAATCTCGGCGCTGAGTTATCCCTTCCTGGCAATGCAGCAGGCCGCTGCGGCGCTCTTCCGTGCCGCCGGCGAGTCAAAGACGCCGATGAAGGTGACGCTCGTGGCCAATGTCATCAACATCGCAGGCAACGCCCTGCTGATTTACGGCGTGCATCTGGGCGTCACCGGCGCGGCGCTGGCCACGCTGTTCTCCCGCATGGTCAGCGGCCTGACGCTGCTGGTCTTCCTGCGGCAGCCGACCCATAAATTGCAGGTGACCAATTACCGTAAGCTGCGGCCCAACTGGCGCATTATCAAGATGATCCTGCGCATCGGTGTGCCCACGGGATTGGAAAATGGCCTGTTCCAGTTCGGTAAGCTCATCGTCGCCGGCACGGTTTCGACCCTGGGTACGGCTGCGATTTCCGCCCACGCCATGGTGCAGCTGGTGGAGGGCATTCACGGCTATCCCTCCCAGGCCATCAACATCGGCCTGACCACCGTTGCGGGCACCTGTATGGGGGCCGGCCGGGTGGATGAGGCGAAAAAATATACCAAAAAACTCTGCTACCTGTCCTGGTTGGCGATGTTCATCCTCTCGATCCCCATTGCATTGCTGCTGGGCCCCATCGCGGATATTGCCTCCCTGGATGGCCAGGCGCGGACGCTGTTTCTCAACATCATGGTCATCGCCCTGGTGGCGAAGCTGCTGCTCTGGGTTCCGGCCTTCTCTCTGCCCAAAACCCTACAGGCAGCCGGCGATGTGAAGTTTACCGCCGCCGTCAGCGCGGCCAGCATGTGGGTTTTCCGCGCAGGGCTAAGCTTTGTCATCTGCCGCGTGACTCCTATCGGACTCTACGGGGTCTGGCTGGGCTGGTTTATCGACTGGATCTGCCGCAGCGCGTTCTATATTACCCGGTACCTGTCCGGTAAGTGGGAGAAAATTCAGGTGCTGGATACATAAATCATATGAAAATCCCTGCAATGGTATGTAACTGCCTCATCTTGTGCAGACGTACCATTGCAGGGATTTTTTATTTTCTGAGTGTGCTCTTACGGGGCCTCAGACTGTGCTTAACCCGGACATAGACCGGCTCAGAGAAGGCAATGCGGTGCTCGATCATGTTCCGCAGCAGCAGCATGGCCATATTGGCGATCCCCTCCAGGGGCTGCTGCATGGCGGTGATACCCAGAATCTGACAGGCTTCCGAGTCGTCGTAGGAGGCAATGGCCAGATCACCGGGGATGCGGATATTTGCGTCCTTCAGACGCTGCCAGGCTTCGGCAAAATGGTAGGGAAGCATGCCCAGGATTACGCCGTCGACGCCCTCCTGGGTGGCCTGCATGAGCTGACTGATCCAGACGTCGTCCATCTCCATATTGACGATCCGGTCCAGAGTCAGGCCCGCCTCAGCGGCGGCGGCCATGGCCCCGTGGAGCCGGTCGCGGACAAAGGGCCGGGCGGAATAGTAAGTCCGGCTCTTGAGATACAGGATGCGTTTGCAGCCCTGCTGCAGCAGGTGCTCGGCCAGATCGTAACCCATCTGGTAGTCATCGACCAGGACGGCGACGTCGGAGGGCAGACCGCTGTAGGTCCGGCACTGGACTACTGGCAGCTTTTCGCGCAGGAGCTTGAGGGCGTTGGGGTGCATGGCGCCATCGACCAATATGATGCCGTCGTACTCCTCCATAGAGAAGAGATCGTCGGCCATATAGTCGTCGCTCTTGGCGATTTTCCACAGCAGGGAGATGTTCTGCCGCTGGGCAGCCGAGTCCAGTGCGTCAAAGATTGCCTGGGCACTGGTGGCGCCGATGGCCAGCACCCGCTTGCCTTGCAGCTCGTTGGGGAGCGCGCGCCCCAATTGCTTAGCCGTCCTGAGCACCAGTTCCCGCGTGGTAGGTGCGACATTGCTGGCGTTGCGCAGGACGCGGGAGACCGTCGCCGGAGAGACACCGGAGAGTTTGGAAATATCATCGATCGTAGGCATGGGGCACCTCCTTACAGAAATCGACATTATTATATATGAAACGCAGAAGCGTGTCCATACAAAAGGCGGAGAAAGCTATGAAAATATTTCATACAAGAATGGAATTGAAAGACCGTGCAGCAGAATAGACAAAAATAAGAGGAACAAAACATTAAATATGCAGAAAATAAGTTACGTCATTGACAACAAAAGATGAAGATGATACTATTTGACTTAGGGAATGACAAAATGGTGAGAAAAAATCTCATAACTATGAAAGAGGCGATGCAGTCATAAATGTAATGGACTAAGCATATGTTATTTATTGGGTCGCCGTATGACCATACTGTAAAAGGAGGATTTTCGTATGAAAACCCGTTTATTGAGTTTGCTTTTGACTGCCATGCTGCTGGCCGGCCTTCTCGCCGGCTGCGCCGGCGAACCTGCGGATACCCCAGCTACGGATACCCCTGCCGAGACGCCGGCGGAAACGCCAGCGGAGGAACCGTCCGAAGAGCCCGCAGAAGAGCCTGCGGATGCTCCCGCAGAAGAGCCTACGGATGCTCCCGCAGAGGAGCCCGCCAATCTCGCGGACATCTTCCCTCTGAGTGAAGAGGTCGTCTATACCGGCTGGGCAGCCCGGACTGTGGAGCTGGCGCCCAACGACCCGCTGGAGAGCACGCCTGCCCACCAGTGGCTATATGAGACGACCAACGTCCGTGTAGAGTGGGAGAACGTCTCCGACGGTGCGGCGAATGAGCAGTTTAACCTAATGCTGGTATCCGGCGACTATCCCAACCTGCTGCAGGCTGGTCCCGCCAGCTACACCTCCGGCCTTCAGAGCGCCATTGA
The DNA here is from genome assembly GCA_944385195.1 of uncultured Oscillospiraceae bacterium. Classification (GTDB taxonomy): domain Bacteria; phylum Bacillota; class Clostridia; order Oscillospirales; family Oscillospiraceae; genus RUG11142. The sequence goes on from CALWWH010000194.1 coordinate 14,539, forward strand.
CGATGATATTCTCCAGGATGTTTCCGACTACATCGAGGGCGGCTATGCACCCAACTATCAGGCCCTGCGGGAGGCTGACGATACCCTGCGTAAGGATACCATGCTCGACAGCGGCGCGATCCCCGGCTTCCACCGCGTGCTGACCAGCCAGCAGAGCGCCTATGCCGGCTGGACGCTCCGGGCCGACATCGCCCGGGAGCTGGGCTTTGATCTAGACCAGGTCGTGACCCTGGATGATTATCACGAGCTGGCCACTGCGTTCAGAGATTATGGCCTGGAGACTCCCGTAGAGCTGGCCGTCACCGGCATGGACAGCAACTTCATGCCCGCCTTTGGCCTCAATGGCGGCTTTGGCACGGCCCCTTGGCGGCAGGTCGATGGCAAGGTTGAGTACTGCCTGACCACCCAGGATTACTACGACTATCTGAGTACCATGATCCAGTGGTACAACGAGGGCCTGTTCGACAGCAACTTCAACGGCGTTACTGCTTCTGTTGCCTTCAGTAACGACATCATCGCCACCGGCTCTGTGGGTATTTTCAACATCCTGGCCACCCAGGCCAAGCTGGTCAAGGACCTGTCCGGCTGCGAGTATCAGCCGGTTCCCGCGCCGATCATTGATAAGTATGGATGCCGGCCCATCGTGCAGGTCGGCGGCTGCTTCAGCCGTCTGGACGGTGTCTTCACCGGCGTGTCTACTACGGCTGAGAATCTCGAGGTTCTGATCCCCTATCTGGACTTTATGTACAGCGAGGAGGCCTACCTGCCGCTGAACTTCGGCATTGAAGGCGAAACCTACGAGTTCGATGAGAACGGCCAGCCCACCTATACCCAGGCCTTTATGGACAGCCCCGACGGCTGGGTCAAGCAGGTTCGCTACTACTGCGGGTATGACACCGTCTCCAACCTCTTCTTCTGGGAGAGCCAGAAGGTCGGCCAGGCAGACGAGGTCATCTACGCCTATGACATCTGGGATAAGTACTACGATGAGCAGTTTACCATGCCTTCTCTGGATCTGACAGCCGAGGAGAGCGAGGACTACGCCAGCGCGTTCTCTGACATCCAGACCTACGCCGGTGAGATGGTCCTGAAGTTCATCCTGGGCATCGAGCCGCTCACAGAGGAGAGCTACGCTACGTACTGCTCGCAGATCGAGGCTATGGGCATTGATACCTGCACCGAGGTCTACCAGGGCGCGTATGACCGCTATCTGACCCGCTGACCGACTGTTCCCTAAAAGTTCACCTAAATTGTAAAAAGAAAGTGAGGTAAACCTATGAAAACCCGTTTATTGAGTCTCCTTTTGGCTGCGCTGCTGCTGATCGGCATTCTTGCCGGCTGCTCCAGTGAACCCGCGGATACTCCGACGACCGACACCCCGGTTGAAACCCCGACGGAGGAGCCGGCCGAAGAGCCTTCTGAAGAGCCTTCTGAAGAGCCTTCTGAGCCCTCCGAGGAGCCGGCGGAAGAGAGCTACCTTCCCCTGGTTACCGAGCCGGCAGAGTTCTCCATCTGGACTGCCAGCGATGGCTTTGTTGACATCGATGATGACGCTACCTTGAACAACACCCCCTATTGGGAGCATGTTGCTGAGCAGACCGGCGTTTCTCTCGATTGGGTGACTGTCTCCACTGCCTCCCAGACCGAGCAGTTCAGCCTGATGCTGGTCTCCGACGACTATGAGGACTACATCAATTATCAGGCCCGTTTCTATCCCAACGGCATGGCCAACGCCATCGATGAGGACATTGTCGTCGACATCGCGCCCTACATTGAGCAGGGCCTGGCCCCGCATTATCAGGCGCTGCGCGAGTCTGACGAGCGCATCCGTACTGACACCATGCTCGACGACGGCCGGATTGGCGGCTTCTACCGTATTCTTGACAGCTACCAGTCCAGCTGGGCGGGTCCCATCATTGCAGAAGAGTGGGTGGAGACAGCCGGATACAGCATTGATTCCCTGGTCAATCTGAGCGATTGGCACGACATGATGCTCACCCTGTCCCAGACGGAGGGCGTCGAGATCGCCATGGAGCTGTCTGCTGATGGCTTTGACGCTACCTTCCTCTCTTGCTTTGACATCCCCCGCGGCTACAGCTACGACAACAACTTCCGCCACATTGGCGACACCGTCGAATACAACTTCACCTCTGAGGATTTCTACAACTACCTGGTGACCTTGAAGACCTGGTATGACGAAGGGATCTTTGACTCTGAGTTCTATGGCTTTACCGGCGGAACGCTGTCCTTCGGCGGTCAGGATATCGTCTCCACAGGCGGCGTTGTGTGCATGCGCTCTCTGGGTTCCATGATTCCTCTGATGGACACCCTCTCCGGCCTGTCCTACCGCGGTATCGCCGCGCCTTTGCAGGATGGCCGCACCACCCGTAACGTTGCCATGACCGACGCCTCCTTCTCCCGCGTGGAGCAGAACCACTGGGCCATCACCACCGCCTGCGAGGATGTGGAGCTGGCAGTCCGCTTTGCAGACTACTTCTACTCTGAGGAGGCCTTTATGGAGCTCAACTACGGCATGGAAGGCGAGTGCTACACCCTCAACGAGAATGGTGAGCCGGTCTTTACCGATATGATGGTTTCCAACCCCGACGACATCAACTACATGACCCTCATCAGCTATTACGGTGGCTTCGGTTCCGCCGTCGGCCGCTATGATTGGCAGGCCCAGTTTAACAACATGGACTCCGTGGCCGTCGAGTGCTATGACATTTGGGACGCTACCTGGAGTCGTGAGAGCGACCAGTACACCCTGCCGCTGCTGTCCCTGACCCAGGACGAGAGCGAGACCTACAGCTCTACCTTCAGCGATATTGAGACCTACGTCTCTGAGATGACTGTCAAGTTTATCATCGGCCAGGAGGAACTGTCTGAGGAGTCTTACGCGGCTTACTGCCAGAACATCGAAGCAATGCGCATCGACGAGTGCACCGAGATTCTGCAGGCTGCCTACGAGCGTTATCTGGCTCGCTGATCAGACGCATGACTTGATCGATACAGGAGGATATAAATAATGGCAAAGATGAAAGCTGGATATATTGGATTCTCTCTCGGCATGAAGCCGGAGGAAACGGATGCGTTTTACGCCAAGACCAAGGAGATTGGCTATCAGGGTACGGAAAACCTGGGCATGATGCTCCGCGACCCCAAGGATGAGGCCGCCATCGCCAAGATCAAGGCCACCGGCATGACCCCGCTGACCCTGGGCTGGGGCGTGCGCGACGGCGTTGTCCCCGATACGGATGACCTCATCCGCCGCTGCCAGGCCATCGGCTGCAACCGCGTGACCTGCATGGGCGGCGAGATCTCCAACTATAAGTTCGGCGGCAAAAAAGAAAAGCCCACCTTCGACGAGATCCGCCGCGAGATCGACCTGATGGAAGCTGCCGCGGTGGCGCTGGACAAAGAGGGCATCGTCATGGCCTTCCACAACCACGACTGGGAGTTCACCATGGCCTATGAGGGCCTGCCCGCCTACTATCACATGATCGCCAACAGTGAGAAGCTGAAGTTCCTGGTGGACTGCGGCTGGGTCACCGTGGCCGGTATCGACCCGGTCAAGCTTATCAATGACCTGGGCTCCCGCGTGGCGGCCCTGCACATCAAGGACTTCATCCCCGGCGAGGTTCCGCACCCCATGGGCGGCACCCCGATGCCCCGCTTCACCACGCCCGGCACCGGTAAGCTGGACATCCACAACGTCCTAAAGGCCGGCGTCGAGAACAACATTGAGTGGGCCATCGTGGAGCAGGATTTCCTGTATAACCTCAGCGCCATCGAGACGCTGACTGCCGCGTACCTCAACATGAAGGAGACCGGCTACGTCGAATAACGCTTCGGCTTTCTGCCCCCGCTATACAGTTGTATGGCGGGGGCTTTTTGACGGGGTCAGATCCCTGCGCCGGCGGGGTATCATCTACATAGCTAGAAGAACACGGGGATATCATTTTGAAATCTGTTCTTATATCCATTGCCTTTTTTGATTTTTTGGGATATAATGTTCCCATTAAAACTTTGCCCGACAGCCAGCCGGGCGGGAAAGAAGGAACTTATCATGCTTCCCACAGAGAAAACCATGGAAAAAATCGTCGCCTTGTGTAAAAATCGAGGCTTTGTCTATCCGGGCTCCGAGATCTACGGCGGCCTGGCCAACTCCTGGGACTACGGCCCCCTGGGCGTCGAGCTGAAGAACAACATCAAGCGCGCCTGGTGGAAGAAGTTTGTCCAGGAATCCCCCTACAACGTCGGTATCGACGCGGCCATCCTGATGAATCCCCAGGTCTGGGTCGCTTCCGGCCATGTGGGCACCTTCAACGACCCCCTGATCGACTGCAAGGCTTGCAAAATGCGTCACCGCGCGGACAAGCTGGTGGAGGATTTTGTCCACGAGCACAATATGGACGTCAATGTCGAGGCCATGGACAACGACCACCTGATGGCCTTCATCCGCGAGCACAAGGTCCCCTGCCCCGGCTGCGGCAAGAGCGA
>CALWWH010000195.1 GCA_944385195.1 uncultured Oscillospiraceae bacterium
GGTCTGAGCCACGCGGACGCCGCCGGGGCCGTCAGCCATGACCAGGGAGGGAATGCCGAAGGTATCCTCGTAGTCGCGGGGGGTCTCGCCGGCGGCGCCGGGGACGGACTCGGAGCTGCCGCCGACGACGGGGTTTTTCTCATCAGCGACGCCCCAGCCGGTACCGCAGTTGATGCGGGACATTTGCTCGGCGCTCAGCTGCGCGACAAAGTGCTCCATGGGGACCTTGCCGGAGAGCACATCCGCCAGGCGCGCCTGGACGGCGGGTACCAGCTGCACGTCCTCGTAGGGCATGACGGCGGTGTAGTTGGGGTCGGTGGTATAGGTCGTCACGCGCTGGTCGTGGAAGCGGCTGCGGCTGTCCACGGTGGCGGGGGCGGTCACGGTCAGGACCGGGACGCTCTCCCAGCCGGTCTCGGGGGCATAGGCGGGGTGGTGAATCTCGGGCAGCTCCTCGCTGACGGGCAGCTCGGTGTAGACCTGCTCGGTGACGGCGGTAGAGGGAACGTTGAGGATGCAGACGGGCGTGGTCTCGCGGCTGGAGGTGCCCAGGCGGACCTTATAGTCACCGGCAGAGAGAATCCATGCCTCCTTGGCCTCATGGTAGCTGGCCAGCCTGCGCAGGGGGATGGTGATGCTGAGGGTCTCGGAAGCACCGGGGGCGAGCTCGGCTGTCTTGGCAAAGCCCTTAAGCTCTTGCAGCGGCATCTCCAGCTCCGTCTCGGGGGCGGAGACGTAGACCTGCAATACCTCACGGCCGGCGACGCGGCCGGTGTTGGTGACGCTGGCACTGACGACCACGCTCTGGCCCTCCAGGATAGCCCTGGCCTGGCTGACACAGAAGCTGGTATAGCTCAGGCCGTAGCCAAAGGGGAAGACCGGGGCGATGCCAAAGGAGTCGAAGTAGCGGTAGCCGACGTAGATGCCCTCGCTGTAGCGCTCCACCTGGACGTTACCGTCGTTGTTGGCGAAGGTCTCGGAGGCGGGGTTGTCGCTGTACTGGCGGGCCCAGGTGGTGGTCAGCTTGCCGGAGGGGTTCACGGCGCCGCTAAGGACGTCGACCACGGCCGCTCCGCCCTCCTGGCCTGCCTGATTCATCAGCAAAATGGCGTCGGGGCCGGCGGCCTCCAGCTCGGCGGCGTTGACTGGGCCGCCGACGTTCAGGACAATGACCAGCTTGGCGTAGGCCTTGCGCAGCAGGGCCAGGTTGGCCTTCTCCAGGGCGCTCATACAGTAGTCGCCCAGCTCGTGCTCGACGCCGTCGATGATGGTTTTGCCGGTCATGCTGCGGTCGCTGCCCTCGCCGGCGTTGCGGCTGAGGACATAGACGGCGGTCTCGGCGGCCGGAGTCTCGGTGATGGCCACATCCGGGTAGGCAAAGACGGCCATGGGACTCGAGCCGGCGGCAGTCAGGGCGGCGTCGTAGCCAACGGCGGCCTGGCGCAGCGCCGCAGCGGTCGGGACGTCATAGCCGGCGGCCTCAAAGGCATCGAGAATGTTGACGTGGTAGCGGGGGGAGAGGTTGACGTGCACCTCGCCGCCGCCGGACAGACCGCCATTGAAGGGGTCGCCGGAGCCGGTGCCGCCGCGGACGGTGCGGACCGCGCCAATGCCGTAGAGGGCCACGGGCTTGCCGCCCGGAAGGGGCAGGGCAGCGTTTTCGTTGCGCAGCAGGACCATGCTCTGGGCTGCGGCCTCCCGGGAGAGGGCCGCATTGCGCAGCTCGCGCTCAGACATGGGTGGGTTGGGGAGAATACTCATAGATGATTCCTCCGATCAATCAGTTTATCTTAGTATACTACACTTTGTGGCAAAAGCAAAGCCCTCAGCGATACAAATTCGGACCGTCGGTAATCACCGGCGTCGGGCGGCGGTGGAGCCGCTCGGGGTCATAGGCAATGTTGGGCATCTTGTTTTGGAACAGCTCGGGATAGCTCAGGCCGCTGGCGTAGCGCATGAGCCTGCCCACACTCTCGCGCATAACGCCGTCATCGGTACCGGACAGAATGCGGTCGCACAGCTCGATGCCTTTGGCGACCATCTCCGGGGAGGCGGGGTGTGCGCCGTGGCCGCCCAGCATGCCGTCAAACTCCGGCACAAATTGCAGCAGGTGGAGCAGGGCCTCGCGGTACTCCTCTACAGTAGCCGAGCCGTCCAGGGCCAGAATGGTGTTGATATTGCAGGCATCGCCCGAGAAGAGCAGGCGGTTGTCTCGGTCGAGCAAAACGATGGAGCCCACGGTGTGGCCGGGGACGTGGATGACCTCCAACTGGGTGCCGCCCAGGTCAAAAACATCGCCATCGTAGACGGGCCAGGTCTTGACGGGACAGGGCGGGATGACATCGGAGATTCTCGGCGGTGTCAGGCGGGGAATGCCGCTGTAAGGCTCCTGCTGGGCAAAAGCGAAACGGTTCTCGACGCTGCTGTGGTAAGCAGTGTACATCAGGGGAATGTCGTAGGGGTGGATGAAGCCCTCGCCGTACTCAAAGATCGCGCCCGTATGGTCCAGATGGGCGTGCGTGAGCACCAGCTGCACCGGCAGTTCCGTCAGGTCGCGGACAAAGGACTTCAGAGAACCCACGCCCGTCAGGCCGTCGATGAGCAGGGCCCGCTCGCTGCCCTCGACCAGGTAGGCAACCTCGCTGCAATAGCCGCAGATGGCGGTGACATTGTCAGCCATCTTTCGGGTGACAAAAAATTTGCTTTCCATTGAACTTACTCCTCTCATTTTAAAGCGCCCCGGCGCAAGGGTCTTGCGTCGGGGCAAAAGGTGGTTAAGTATAACGAATTAACGTGCGTTGTAGCGGTCCAGAGCGGCCTGCTTGCAATCCAGCGCATCCTCCAGGCCCATAGACTCGACGGCGGAGACATAGTCTTCCCAATCGCCTTCAAAGTCCATCTCGCCAATCAAGAATTTTGCGGCACACTCATTGACATAGGTGCTGATGTCATTCATGATAGAAGCGTAGTCCTCAGACTCGCTGGCGGTCATGGTAGCGGCGGCGGGGTAGTTCCAGTCGCTGCCGGAGTTCTCGTTCCACAGATTCAGAACGTTCAGAGCCGTCTCATCGACCATGATCCATTCACGATCCTGCTCGATGTAGCCGGGTGTATTGTACAGAACGTACTTATACTGGAGGTTGGACAGGTTCCACTGGGGATCGTCAGAGGTGAAGGCCTCGGGGATCCACTTGGGGATACCGTTCTCGTCGTAGTTGAAGTGCTCACCCTCAATGCCGTAGTTGCCCAGGATGATGCCTTCCTCAGAGAAGAAGTAGTCCCACCACTGGCAGACCAGCTCGATGTTGGGGCTGGTAGCCATGACGACAGAGCTGACAGAGCCCAGGCCGGTGGCAAAGCAGACATGCTCCTCGGCATCCTCGGTGACCTTCAGGGGCTCCATGGCAACCAGGGAGTAGGAGGGGATCTCAGACTGTGCGGTCTCGATAATCTGACCCATCTGCGTGTAGATGAGGGGGAAGACGCCAAACTGATCGGTGACGGCGTTGGTGGCGTCGGTCCACAGGGTCATGGAGGACATCAGATCGGGGTCAAGGTAGCCGTTGGAGTACCAGTTGTTGAGCATCTGCAAATACTGCTTGTAGCTGTCAGAGGTCAGGGAGTACTCAACGACGCCATCTTTCTGCATCCAGTCGGCGGTAAAGCCGTAGCCGCTCCAGAACATGCCGCCCAGGGCCAGCATGAAGTTGCCGTTCATGCAGCTGAGCTGGAAGGGGATCGCGGTGTCGGAGTAGTTGTCCTTCATGGCGCCCAGCAGGGTGGTCAGCTCATCATAGGTGGTGGGGACTTCCATATTGAGCTCATTGAGCATGTCCTCACGGATCACATAGCCGGCCCAGTTGTTGGAGTTGTAGTAGGAACCATAGCGGCGCATGTTCAGCGTGGGGATGCCGGGCAGGTGGCCCTCATCGGTCATCACCTGGCGGCGGATGTCATCGTTGCTGTTAACGATGTTCATGATGTTGGGCAGGTACTCTGCGTACTCCTCCAGGGGGACAATCAGCTCTTCTTCGATGGCGTGATCATAGCCCTGGGTGTAGTAGTTGCCGAAGTACTCGATAAAGTCAGGGTAATCCTGGGAGGCCATCAGCAGGCCAAACTGGGTCTGAGCGTCGTTGGGGACCTCGATCTCGACGGTGACACCGGACCGCTTCTCCATCTCAGCAAAGTAGAGGTAGTCGGAGGCGTTGCTCATATCGAAGGTCAGCAGGCCGGCGACAGAGGGCCACCAGAATCTCAGGGTTGTGGGCTCGGTGACCAGCGGCATGGTGACGGTCACGCCGCCCTCCACCTGGCTGGGCAGCTCCTCAACAGGGGTCTCCTCGACGGGGGTCTGGGAAGGCTCCTCAGACGCATCAGGAGTCTCGCTGGGCTCCTCGGCAGGAGTCTCTGCGGGGGTGTCGGTGGTGGTGTCGGCAGGAGTCTCGGAAGCGCAGGCTACCAGGCTCAGAACCATCAGAACCGCCAACATGAGGGAAAGAAACTTCTTCATGGATTGGGTTCTCCTTTCAAAATGTTTATGTAGCTATCATACCATATGCTTGCGTCAATTTCTTCCCATAATCGGCCACAGCTGTTTGTTTGCGGACAATTTTTTGAAAAAACCTTCCCACACAACTTGATCTTTTGACGCCGGTTTGGTACACTAAAGTAAAAGTGATACAGGAGGACAGCCATGCTCGGATACTTTGAAAACAGCGCGCAGTTTTACCTACCACAGATCGATCTGCTGGCAACGCCGCTGCTGGGCAACTTGAGGGAGAATTATCTCCATTGGCAAGACAGCGTGGAGATTGTCTGTGTCCTGCGGGGAAGCGTGACTGTGGAGGTCGAAGGAGCTGCATATCTGCTCCAACCGGGGGATGTACTGACCATCGACGCCTTTCAACATCATCGATACGCCGGCGGCAGCGCCGATGGCCTGCAACTGATGCTGACCATCGACGACCGGATGCTTTACCGCCAGCCGGGAGAACACTATACGCTGGCAACGGTGGGCGCAGGAGCGCTGCCGAAGGAAGAGCCTGTATTCACGACGCTGCGCAAGAGCATTGGCCGAATTTGCCAGTTGCTGCTGCCTCTGAAAAAGCTGATGATATACGAGGGGAAGGCCCCTGCCATATCCGGTCAAGTGGCCCACGAGGCGCTTATGGAGACCCATCGCGTTTGTATGATTCTCTCCGCCCACACTCAAATCACGGAAAAAACGGTTCAGCCTATCCCGGAGGAGTTTTTGCGCTGCATCCAGTTTATCCATGAGCACTACGGAGAGAATTGCAGCGCGCCGGAGGTGGCGCACGCCTGCGGATTCAGTGAGCGCAGCCTGCGCAGACTGTTCCAGCAGTACATGGGGCAGTCGTTCAATAAGTATCTGACCACGATACGGCTGATTGCAGCCCGCAGCCTGCTGGAGAATACCGATTGCAGCGTGACGGACGCTGCTGCGGCAGTGGGACTGTCCACCAGCAGCTTTTACCGTGTTTTTCGCGAGGCCACGGGCATGTCGCCCAAGGCGTATCTTGAGAAGCTCCGCCGGGGTGATACCTTTGTGCTCTCGCCCATCCACCTGTCTGTGCCGCTGCTGTCGCGGAACATCTTCATGGCGGTGGAGGTGCAGAGCGTTGACTGGGAACGCATCAAACGTGGTGAGATTTTATAAAAGTGCCCCGGTTGCGTGAAACCGGGGCGCTTTTACGCTCATGCGATGCTGTATTTATGCTTGAAGTATTCGTAGTAGTTGGCGTACTCGGTACCGTCGCTGTCACGGACCTGGCGCAGATAGGCGTGGATATCCAGATCTTCGTGGGCCTCCATCTCCAGCAGACAGCCGGCAATGTTGGAGCAGTGGTCGCCGATGCGCTCCAGGTTGGTGAGCAGATCACTGAGGACAAACCCCATTTCGATGGTACACTCTCCGTGCTGCAGACGCTCAATGTGGCGGTTCTTGAGATTGTCGCGCAGGTCGTCAACAACCTGTTCCAGAGGCTCGACCATGACGGCCTTGTCCATATCCCCCTCCCGAAAAGCGGAGATGGCCAGATTGATGATCTCCG
>CALWWH010000196.1 GCA_944385195.1 uncultured Oscillospiraceae bacterium
AATGGCCGCAGAGATCGGCACGGCATCCGGGGTACTGCTCTCGTTGGAAAAGAGGATACCAAAGGGGGACGCCGCGATAGCGCCCACCATAATCAGCAAAAGGAGAAGGATCAGCACTACCACACCGCCGCCTGCCGCAAAAAGTCCGCTGACGGCAGCTTTGACTGTATGCACGATGGCCTTTGCTGCCGCCGCTGCCCATTGCCCAAGCTGGCGCACACCCCTCTGTGTGGAGCCTGCGGATTGCACGACCATTTTCCGCTGCAATCTACGCTGCACGGCCTGCCGCGTTTTCTGCGTCGCCTTTGCCGCTGTTCCCTTGATCGGCTCTGCGACTTTTTCGCCCATGGCGGTTTTTATCGCATTCTGCTTGTGGGTTGCGGCTCCGTGACTGCTCTGACGGGTCTTGATTTGTGGACGATCAACTTTACCGGGCGTAACAGCAGCCTGCTCTACACGCGAAGCAGCTCCGTGGCCATCCAATATGTGCTGTGCTGCCTGACGCTTTTTCACTACATCCCGGACAGCTTTTTTCCGCCCCTGCTCCAATGGGGTAGACTGCGGTGAAGCAGGTACATCGTACTGGCGCATCCGGGCGCGCGGTACTTCAAAGCTGCTGTGGATTCCTGACTCAGCAACACTTTCAAAATGATCCTCCACAACCTTTTCCATGCCCAGCTCCACATGGTGCTGTTCGGCAGTTTGCCGTGTTCCGTCCTTCCGTGCGCTGGGATAGTGGCTGTCATAAGGGCTGCTTTGGTACGCTCTTTCTTCTGAAGGATTGTTCTTTTTCGGCTCGGTCGCCGTTTTTCCCTGTCCGACCGACTCACCCCTGTCATAGCGCTTCTTGATTTGCCGGATAGCTCTGCGTCCTCCATCGGCAGTAGCAAGCGCACTCCGCCTGCCGGTCGTTTCCACTTGATCGGTGGCATACTGAACGCTCCCACGCTCCTTGGGGCCGCGCTGGGCTTCCTGCTGATCGTGGTGCGCTTTCCAGATACTGCCCGCTTCCTTGGGGACAAAATCCCGGTTCAAAGCCTTGGGCTTGTCCATAGCGGGGCGTGTTTTTATATCCGCCATACTACCTCCTATAAAAAAATCGCGGACAGAGCATGACGCTCTGCCCGCAGTTTCTTTATCCTTCTCCCGGTTTGGTGGTCATCAGCCAATACAGGCTGGTGTCCTTCGGGAACTCATTGACCAGCGGCACGATTGCACCGCCCACTTTAATCAAGCCGTGTCCTGGCGGCTTGTCGCTGACATAGCTCATCTGGGCGGATGAAGCGTTCAGAATATGAGCCAGAACCTCGCGGTCATTGGGGGCCTGATTGAACATCAGCAGAAATTCGCTGTTGGCGAACATCATGCGGGCAGTATCAGAACGCAGGCATTCCTCCACATTCTGCGTAATGCCGGTCAGGGTCGCGTAATACTTCCGGAAGCGTTTCCAGCATTTATACAGGAACTCCGCGCTGTACTTGCTCACATTGTCACCCGCGCCGCCCATGCTGCTGCCTGCGAAGAACAGATAGATCTCGTCGATATAGACATGGGTGTACTTGCCCTCGGCACGGTTGGCGATGACACGGTTCATAATGGCGTCCAGCATGACCAGCAGGCCAATGGGCTTCAAATTTTCGCCCAAGTCCTGAATGTCAAAGCATAGGATACGGTTCCTGGAGTTGACATTGGTCTGGTGGGCGAACACATCCAGGGTGCCGGTGGTAAACAGCTCCAGCGCCAGCGCAATGTCATGGGCGGCAGGCTCCTTCTGGCGCATCAGATCGTCATGCAAATCCTTCAGCGTGGGCGGGTCGCCCTTATAGGTCTTGATGTACTCCCGGTACACATTGGCGGTACAGCGGTCGATGATGGATTTGTCCCTCGCACTGATCTGCTCTGCACCCATGATCTGCTCACAGAGGGACATGATGAAGTCGCTTTTCAGCGCCAGCGGGTTTTGACCGCCGCCGTATTCGCTGGAAATGTCCATGGCATTGATATAGGTGTCGCTGGATGCGGAAATGGTGATGATTTCGCCGCCCAGCGCCCGCACCAGCGGGCCATACTCCCGCTCTGGGTCTATGATGATAATGTCATGGTCAGTGGCAAGGGCGAGGGTCGTGATCTCCTGCTTTGCCGCCATGGATTTACCGGAGCCGGACACGCCGAAAATGAAGCCGTTGCCGTTCATCAGTGAGCCACGGTTGCAGATGATGAGGTTGTGGGAGATGGGATTGACGCCGTAATAAATGCCGCCCGCGTCCTGGATCTCCTGCGACTTGAAGGGCATGAGGACAGCGGTGCTTTCGCTGGTCAGAGTGCGGACAGCATCAATGCGGCGCAGACCGTAGGGCAGCACCGTGTTCAAGGCGTCCTCCTGCTGATAGTTGAGGACGGCAAATTCACAGTTGCCGGTGCGCGTCTGCAAGGATTTGGTATCCTGGTCAAGCTGCTCCAGACTGTCCGCAAGGTGCGTCAGCGTCACCACGCCGTGCATCATGCGCTGGTCGCGCTCGGTCAGGTCATCCATATACTCTTTGCCTACCTGCCGCATCTGCTCCAGTTGATAGGGCAGCGTCGCCGTAAAGTTGTTGTGGGCGTTCTGGCGCTGTTGCCATCGGTTGGCGTCGGAGTCCACGGACATAATGACCTTATCCACCAGCTTGATGGCGTCATCCATGCCGATGGGGACAATATCAATGGAGAGCATCATGTTCCGGGGGTAGTCCATAAGCTCGGTAATCATGGAGTCCTTGATGAAGCTGGCATAATCCCGAAGAAACAGGGTGCGCCCAAAACAGTTGTCCATCTCAAAATAGCTCTTTTTGAAGGACAGGCACCCCGGCGCGATAGCGTCCTTGAAGTCATGACCGCGCTTCATGGTTTCGTTCAGGTCAAAATGGAACTCCTGCTCCTCGCCGGGACGGAAGAAGTCATGGAACAGGCGCAGACGCTCGTTCAGATTGATTTCGCGGATGGTGGAATCCAAACGGGACAGACTGGTAGTAAGGTCGGTTCCCACACGGTTGAAAAAGCCCTTTGCTTCTTCGTAGTTTCTGGCTTCGGTAGAGATCGTGATGTACTTCTCCTGAATGAGATTGTTGCTGTCTCCGGCCTTGTCTGCCAGCAGGTCGTTGTACTCCCCACGGTACTGATCCAGCCCGTCGCCCTTGTAGGGCATGAACAGGTTTGCGTTAAACTCCCGCTGATTTAATCTGCGGTTAAACAGCGTGATTTTGGCGGTGGCATTGACCGGGAGCGCGTTCAGAAAGGCACAGTAAGCCTTGAACAAGTCCTCCTGCTTCTCCGGGGACGCCACCTTGTAATTGACATCAAAAAAGCGCCAAGTCTTAGAAAACTTGCCGCTGACTTCAAAGATGCCGTCCTTATAGACGCGCTTGATAGGGATAGATTTTTGAACGCTGCGCGGGACGGAAAAAGCATCCCGCTCTGCGCTGGGTTTCCAGAATTTCATTTGCGCTTCTTCACCTCCGACTGTACTGCGTCCATATAGTAGTTTTCGGACCTCCACACACGGTTTCCCGCCATCAGAAACTCTGACTTAAACCACGCCCACAGAAACTTCTCCAGCGTCAGTCCGTTGTAATGAAAGAAACCGGCAGCGGCAATGGGGGCCGCGCCCACAATACACACCCAACTGACGGTTTCCCGGTCTGCAATTCGGCTCATGCCGAAATACAGGCCAACGGCAACGCCCACCGCCAGCACCGCACAGACAAACTGGCGCATGGGCAGGCCGAAAAAGATCGTTTCCTTGTAGTTGCGGATTTCTTTGTTGATTTTGATTTCCATGAAAGATTCACCGTCCTATTCTTTTAGGATTCATTCTGTGCCTATGTAGAAAGGGCAGCCCCAAACAGGGCTGCCCGATAAATTGGAATTTGCGAATCCGTTAACTAATGGATTGCTATTCCATAATAAACTATACAATATAAATACAAGTGGGCTTGGCGAAGAAACAAAAGCAAACAGAATTTGACTACTCAGCTACCAATAGTAGCACTACGCTCACAATAATGATAAACAAAATGACCAGGCAAACCAAGCGAGGGTTCGCCTGCCCCTTTGGTTTCCATTTGAGTCTACCCAGACGGTAAGCATTGTAAAGCCAGAACAAGCCAAATATGACAGGGATGATGACCAACAGCATTAGGCCAAGCTGACCATCGCTGAGCTTATGAGGAAATCGAGGAAATAGCAATATACTCGTGCCTCCTTTCAGAAAGAGTGTATAATAGAACCAATACTAAATAATGACTCCTGAACATTGGCCCATTTTTTCTGCGGTGAAAAAACAGCCATCAGATAGGCGAATAGTATCTTCATCAATAGGCATTGAATTTCTGCCCTTCCCAAGATAGAAGAAAGCACACAAACGGAGAATCACACATCAAATTTCGATTTGCCGAACCCATTATACCATGCTGTGAAACAATCCACAATAATGACGGCTGTCGAAAGGGCCTCAACTAAAGCACAACAGCATTTGAGGTAATAGTTTCTATAGCCCAAACATCTCCTTTGCAATGCGGTCAGCGGCTTTGACCAAGCCAACCAGCACCAGCATATTGAAGATGACCTCGCCCAGATAACTCCAGACCTGTGTCACAACAGACGCATCCGGGTCAACAACGACCGTTCCGCTGGACGCAAAGGCCGAAAAGATGATGCAGGCCAGCACACTGACCGCACCTTCCATGCACACGCCGATATAGCTCCGCAGGAACGCCTTGCCGAAATGGGTGGTATGCTCGCCCGCAAAGGAAGCCAGCGCCACCGGCGACAGGGCGGCATACATATAGAGCTTAAAAAACCGCCCATAAACGGTCAAAATCATGATGAATGCCAGTACCGTGATGAACAGGCTGCCCAGCAGCGTGACCAGCCACAGAGGAATGCTGGCGAGGAAGCCCACATCCTCAATCGCCGTAATGATTTCAGGCGGCAGTGCTGCCGATGCGCTTGTGATGCCGCCCACGCTGCTTGCTGCGGTCGCCACAATGCCATTGCAGACATCGAAGATATTGACCATCAAATCCATGCCGTAAGTGATACCCAGCTTGGCAAGAATAAAGTATATGAAATGCTTGAACACATACTCCGGGCGCTGAAAGTCCCGGAAGGTTGCAGAGCTTTTGAAAATGCTGATGGCAAAGAACAGCACCAGCAGTCCGTAGCCAATGGCTTGCATGGCCCCGTTGATGGTCGTTACCGTACTCCAGATCGTGCCGCCCTTAAAGGTCTGGGGCGATTCTGTCAGCAGCGTCCACATCTCTGCCAGCTTCTCGTTCCATGTGGTCAACGCATTTTCCAAATTGTCTACGATCCAGTTGTTGTCCAAGTGTTCACCTCCTATTGAAAGCATCTGCCCAGGCTGTTATAATGAGAGCCGGTGATGAAAATGGTATATGTTTGTGAGCATTGTCATTTTCTGTTTTCCCGTCATTCCGTGCCAAACCGCTGCCCGGACTGCGGAAAAGAAGCGATTCGTCCCGCAGAGCCTGCGGAAGTGCAGGAATTTGAGAAGCAGTTAGAAGATGCTCAGAATAATCCGCTGTAAAGAAGTGATGACTTCCCGAAAGAAGCCATCACTTCTTCTTTTTTAGATTGCACCGATGGCCGTCAGGATTTCTTTTGCAAAGGCAATCAGCAGGCCGCCGAACAGGCACAGAAAACCCTGTGTTCTCTGGCTGGCATCGTGGGACTGGATGGACATACCCACCTGCACAATGCCCCAGCCGAGGATGATGACGCCCAGCGCCTTGATGATGCTGAAAATGAAGTCAGAGAGGTTGTTGACGATGGTCAGAGGGTCGCTGCCCGCTGCAAATGCAGGCGTCGCAAGGGCGCAGAGCATCAGCACTGCTGCCGCGCCCGTCCAGTAGCCACGCTTCAGCAGCTTGCCGCGCTTATGGAGCTGCCGGGGAGTATCATTCTTCTTGTTCATTTTGAGAGTCCTCCATTTCAATGAAATCGTAATCGTCCAGCGCATGGAACTCGTAAGGAAGATCGGGCAGCGCATAGTCCGGTGCCTCCTGCGGTTTATGCACATAGGGTTCCGCGCCGCCTGCCGCAGACTTCTTGAAGTTGGGGTGGCGCGTAATGTCGTATTTCTTATCCAGCACAGGCTTTTCGCCACGGATCAGCAGAATGGCGTCGTCGGTGTCCATCATGCGGATTTCGTCGATCATCATCAGCTCACGCCCCGCCTGCTGGTAGTTGGTGGAGCTGGAGCCGTTGCGCCCTTTGGTCTGGCCCCGTGTCCGGGTATCCAGCGTTTCTTTGCCCAGCAGTTTGGACATGAACTCCAGAGAGGTCGGCTCGTTGCCGCCGCCCAGGAACAGCAGCGTGTCGCAGTTGCCGATGATGCCCTCCCATTCCTTTTCGTACAGCGCCTTGATGTTCTGGATGTTCTGCACAATGATGTTCAGCCCGATGTTGTAGCTGCGGCAGGTGGCAAGGATTTTGGGATAGCTGTCTGGCTGGGCCACATTCGCCCATTCGTCCTGAATGACCCGCACCCGCACGGGCAAGCGTCCGTTGTACTTCTCGTCCGCCCGGTAGTACAGCTCCTGAAAGCATTGGGTATAGAGCATACCGATGAGGTAATTCATGCTGGCATCGTTGATGGGGATGACGCAGAAGATCGCTCGCTTCCTTTCACCCAGAGAGCCGAAGTCCATATCGTCCCTGGCGGTCATTGCCGCATACTGCGGGATGTTGAACGCCGCCAGGCGGACAGCGGCAGAAATCAGAATGGATTTTGCCGTCTTGCCGGCAGCTTGCTTGAATACTTTGTACTGCTTCACCGCAACATGGTTTGGTTGTTCCTCCTCCAAGGCCTGAAAGAGCAAATCCAGCGGACTGCGGTAGCCCTCGTCCTCCTCGCGCACCTCGGCATATTCCATCATGAACAGCATGGTTTCAAAATTCTGTTCCTCCGGTGGGGCTTCGCTCATGAGGTAGAGCATCAGGGCGGAGTCCAGGGCAATCTCGGCCTTCTCCCAGAAGGGGTCATTGCTGGAGGCATTTCTTGGAGTGGTGTTCTTGATGAGGTTGTCGATGAGCTTCAGCACATCCTTCTCCTCCCGCAGATAGCGGAACGGGTTGTAGCAATCGGATTGACCGGGGTCGATCAGGTTAAACACCTTCACATCGTAGCCCTGCTCGGTCAGCAGATGGCCGGTGGTGCGCAGAATCTCACCCTTGGGATCTGTGATAAGAAAAGGACAGTTGGCGCTCAGCACACCCGGCAGGCAGAAGAACCGTGTCTTACCGGAGCCGGAACCGCCTACCACCAGAATGTTCAGATTGCGCCGGTGCTTGTGACCGTCCATGCCGATGCAGACGCGCATGGTCAGGATGACATTTCCGTTCGGGTTGCTGGGGTCTTTATACTTTTGACACAGTGCCTTGGGGTCGCCCCACTTGGCGCTGCCATATTCCTCGCCCGGTCGCCGGTTCTCACGGCTGGCGTAGTAAAGGCCAATGCCCATGCCGTAGCAGCAGAGGGCAATCGCCATGAATTTCAGCGTGTGCGCCGTCCAGCGGATGGCAAAGGGGCGCTCCAGCAGACTGCTGAAACGCCCCATCA
This sequence comes from uncultured Oscillospiraceae bacterium, assembly GCA_944385195.1. Classification (GTDB taxonomy): domain Bacteria; phylum Bacillota; class Clostridia; order Oscillospirales; family Oscillospiraceae; genus RUG11142. The sequence continues at coordinate 7,619 of CALWWH010000196.1, forward strand.
GGTCAAATATCGTCATGCCGTCCTCATAGCCGGTGGCAAGCAGCGCCGCCAGCCACAGGACAGGTATCACAAGTGCCGCCCACATCGGGGCGGCACTGCGAAAGCTGCGATTGGACTTCATACCATCAATAGCCGGTCTTGGGCAGCGTTACCGTTGTCTTGGCATAGACGCCGGTCAGGGTGCGGGAAACCGCCTGAATCCACTGCCCGTTATACAGACCACCCACAT
>CALWWH010000197.1 GCA_944385195.1 uncultured Oscillospiraceae bacterium
CCTGCCCGAGCAGGCGGCGGCCAAGCCCAATGCGCCCTCGATGGCCCTGCAGACCATCACCCGGGCGCTGGAGCTGGCGCTGGGGGCGATTTGACCCCGCGATTTGACAAGAAGGCACGGCCCCTGAGGAGCCGTGCCTTCTTGTTTACATGCCCAGCGCGGCCAGGATCATCCGCACCGTCGGCTCGACGCCGATGGCGTCCGCCGTCAGGTCGCACCAGGCATTGTACAGCGGCAGGCGCTTGGCGGCCATCTCCGAGAGGCTGCCGGACTGCGACAGCGGGCGGCCCTCGGTGGGCAGGGCGCTCAGATCCGGCTGCCGCAGGAAGACCACGCGGCTGTTCTGCCGCAGGGGATAGCGGTTGCGGGGCTGGGTGACCACGCCGCCCCCGGTGGCGATGACCAGGCCGCTGCGGCGGCAGACGTCGGCCACCACCTCGCTCTCCATCCGGCGGAAGACCGCCTCGCCGTCGGCGGCGAAGATCTCCGGGATGCTCCTGCCCGCGCGGCGGACCAGCTCCTCGTCCAGGTCGACGAAGTCCCGACCCAGGGCCGCGGCCAGGGCCCTGCCTGTGGTGCTCTTGCCGGAGCCCGGCATGCCGATGAGGACGATGTTGCGCTGCATGGCGTCGATCTTGGCCCTGACGGCCTCAATCTGCGCCGGTTCGATGGCGATGCGGGCAAAGCGCTCCGCCGCCGGCAGCGCCTGGGCCACCAGCATCGCCAGCCCCCCGGCGCAGGGGATGCCCAGGTCCTCCGCCTGCTGCAGCAGCCGCGTCCGGGCCGGGTTATACACCAGGTCCAGGACGCCCCGGAGCGCCGGAAAGACGGTCAGATCCACCGGCGAGGCATCGCTGTCCGGGTACATGCCCACGGGGGTGGCGTTGACGAGGATGGCCGCGTCGGCGTGCCGGCTGAGGTTATGGTAGTTGTCCTCGCCGCTGCGGGAGATGGTCACGACGCGCGCCGCGCCCAGATCCTCCAGCACCGCCCGGACGGTGACCGAGGCCCCGCCGCTGCCCAGCACCAGGCACTTGCAGCCCGCAGGGTCAATCCTCGCCTCCTGCAGCAGGTACTGGAAGCCAAAATAGTCCGTGTTGCCGCCCAATAGCGTCCCATCCGGAAGGCGCAGCACGGTGTTGACGCTGCCCAAACGCTCTGCCAGCGGGGAGAGCTCTCCACAGTAGGGAATGATGGCCTTTTTGTAGGGGATGGTCACGTTCAGGCCCTCGTAGCCCCCAGCCTGCACAAACGCGCCCAGATCCTGGGGCGACACCTGGCACAGGTCGTAGTCATAGCCGCCCAGCAGCTGGTGGATTTGGGGGGAGTAGCTGTGGCCCAGATGCTGACCCAGCAGTCCGAAGCGCGCCATCAGACTACCTCGGAGTAGCTGCCCAGATACTCAAAGGTCTCGCAGCCGTGGTCCAGGTCGCTGATGAGCTTGATGAACTCCGGGGAGTAGACCGGGGTCTCCAGGTCAAAGTAGAACATGAACTCGAAGTTGCGCTCCGGCAGCGGGCGGGACTCCAGCTTGGTCAGGTTGATGCCCAGGGCGTTGATCTTGGACAGGATGCGGAACAGCGAGCCCGGCTTGTGCGGCGTGGTGAGCATGATGCTCGTGCGGTCGGCGCCGGGGAAGATCTGCATATCCTTGCTGATGCAGATGAAGCGGGTGGAGTTGTTGCCCTGATCCTGGACGCCGGAGAGCAGGGTCTTGAGCCCGTAGAGACTGGCGCAGGAGCCGGAGGCCAGCGCCGCCACGTCGCTGCGGTCGCTGGAGGCCACGGTCTGGGCCGCCAGAGCCGTGTTGGCCAGCGCGGTGGCCTTGATCTCCGGATGCGTTTTGAGGAAGTGGCTGCACTGGGCGATGGCCTGCTCGTGGGAGTAGACCTCGCGGATGTCCTCCAGCCGGGTGCCGGGCTTGACCAGCAGATTGTGGTCGATCTTGATGCGCACGGAGCGGACGATGCTGAAGTTATAGCGCATCATCAGGTCGTAGATCTGGTTGACAGAGCCTGCGGTGCTGTTCTCCAGAGGCAGGACGCCGTAGTCGCACAGCCCGTTCTTAATGGCGGAGAAGACGCTCTCAAAGGTGCTGAAAAACAGAATGTTCGGCGCGGAGAACAGCCGCTCGGCCGCAGCCTGAGAGTAGGCTCCCTCCACGCCCTGACAGGCCACGGTGCTCATGGCCGGGAAAACCTTCGGCGTGTTCTCCAGGGCCGCAGCAATGCGGCCGCAGATGGGTGAGGGCTCGTTGATGATCGTATCCTGCCAGCTGCGGCTGAGCTCAAAGATCTGCTGATACAGGCTGCGGATATAGGTCTGCATTTGCGGGGGGACCATTTCCGACACGCTCACGAGCTTGGCCCGCTCGCGGCTGCTGTCCAGCGTCGGGCGGCCGTTGGCCTTCTTATATCGGGCAACGTCCTCGCAGATGTGCATCCGCCGGACGAAAAGCTCCACCAGCTGCTGGTCGATCTCGTCCAGCTGGACGCGCAGTTCATCGAGATTCATAGTGGTTGCTCCTTTCGATTGCTCAGACTTCCCGCGGCGCGGCGCCAGCCACGCCCGGGGG
>CALWWH010000198.1 GCA_944385195.1 uncultured Oscillospiraceae bacterium
AGTCCAAACGAACAAAGGCCCCTGCGCACGAATGCGCCTCCCCCGGGAGGCGCATTCGTGCGCAGGGGCCAACTCAGCGAAAACTGCCAGTGGTGTGAATTCGCATGAGGCTTGTTTGCCGGCGGCGCTTTTTATCCCGTAGATATGTAAAAAAACTTGTATTTCAACAGGGAGAATGCTATACTTAAAAATATACTGGGAACGTGGATAAAGTGGACAAAGTTGTAAGTCACGTCTCCGGGTGCCAAACAGTTTTGCAGGAAAGTGAGTATATGCGTATGGAAAACAAGCATGGCGAACCGGAGAAACGCTGCATATTGCTGGTGGATGATGACTTTATCAATCGTGAAGTTGTCAAGAATATTTTCTCCTCGGAGTATACCTTTGAAGAAGCGGAAAACGGGCGGGAGGGTCTGCGCAAGCTCGAGCAGCATAGCTGCAAGCTGGCGGCGATCCTGGCCGATGTCACGATGCCGGAGATGGACGGGTTGGAAATGCTGAGGATCCTCCGGCAGCGGGGGATTCCGGAGCGCATTCCGGTCTTCCTCATCACCTCTAACGATGAGCTGTCAATTACGCGGGCGGCTTACGAATTGGGCGTCATGGACGTGATCCTCAAACCTGTGACCCCCTTTGTGGTTCAGCGGCGCGTGCAGTCGGTCATCGAGTTGTTCCACGCCCGGGAGGCGCTGAGCGCGACGGTTCAGGGCCAGCAGCAGAAGCTCCGCGAGAACGCGGACACCATCGATGCGCTCCACCGCACGACCATCCAGGCGCTGGCCTCTGCCATCGAGTTCCGGGACATGGAGTCCGGAGAACACACCAACCGCATCTATGAAGTCACCAAATATCTGCTCAGCAACACCGCTATGGGCGAGGGGTTCACGGCGGAGGAGATCGAGAATATGGCGGTGGGCTCAATCATGCACGACATCGGCAAGATCGCGATCTCCGACGTGATTTTAAATAAGCCTGGCAAGCTGACGGCGAGGGAATACGAGATCATGAAGCAGCATACCATCAAGGGCGCGGTTCTGCTGGAGAATCTGGCAAAGACCCAGGAGCACCCGGCCTATCGCTACGCTGTGGACATCGCCCGCCACCACCACGAACGCTGGGACGGCAACGGCTACCCCGACGGGCTCAAGGGCGATCAGATCACGCCCTGGGCGCAGGTCGTGTCCATCGCGGACGTGTACGACGCGCTGGTGAGTCCCCGGGTTTACAAAAAGGCATTTTCTGCGGATAAAGCCGTGGAGATGATCTGCGGCGGACAGTGCGGTGTCTTTGCACCGAAGCTGTTGGCCTGCTTCCGGCAGGTAGAGCCGCAGATCCGAATGTGGTATGCGGACACGGCAGGCAAAGACGCTCTGAAGGGGCCTGGCCGCGCAGACCAGACAGAGAAGAAAATCCTCGAGCCGTCTAAGGAGCTCATTGATGTGCTGCTGCTGACGGCGGCGGTGCAGTCGGCTTACGACATGATCATCAGCGCCAATCTAACGCAGAACAGCTTTCATATGATCGACTACGACCGCTTCCAGACCCAGCGTGCGGAGCGGGACGGCACCTTTGACGATCTGATCGCGGCAGGGCTGTCCTCTGTGCCGGAGCAGCAGCGCCGGAGCTTCAGCGATAGCTTTTCCCGGCAGAGTCTTATGCGGGCCTATGCCCAGGGCAAAAAGTCGGTGCGGCTTGAGCATTCGCAGTATGCCGACGATGGGCGTCTGCTGCATGTGGAGACCTCGGTGCTCCTCATGGAGGATCCGCGAACCGGCGATCTGTGTGAGATCACGCTCTCGCGCTATATCAACTAAGGAGGATCATTTTATGCTAAAGGATAGAGAACTGATCCTGGCTGGCATGAATGTGCCGGAGCTGCTGGACCGTCTGATGGGCAATGAAAAACTGGTTGGCCTGTTTGTAAAGAAGTTTCTGGAAGATGCCAACTATCCTAAGCTGATTGCCGCCGTGCAGCAGGAGGATTGGCCGGCTGCGGAGATGGCCTCGCACACGCTCAAGGGGATGTGCGGCAACCTCTCGCTGAAGGAACTGTTTGGCTTGTTTGACTGCCAGGTGCGCCATTTCCGCGCCGGAGAAGAGAAAAAAGCGGTGGAGATGATGGCCCAGATCACTGCGGCCTATGACAATGCAGTTACGCATCTGAATCTCTGGCTGGCGGAGCAATAAGCCGGTCTTTCGGAGGCAAACGGAAATGAAACACAGGAAATCCCTTCTGATCCATATGATCCCGCTGGTACTGGTCGCCGTGGCGACTGCGCTGATCTGCCTGACGCTCTACTCCACGGTGATCGCTGAGGCCAGGGAGGACAGCTGGAACCAGCTGACCCTGTCGGCTGACAACATCGCCAACCGCATCTATATTCGGATTGTGGATAACCTGAATCTGCTGCACTATGTCTCAGACGCCATTGTGCTGAAAAACGACATAGGAGAGCGGGACAAGATCCTGGAATACCTGAACTCACTGCAAAGCAGCCCGGGAACAATGTTCAGCCGCATCGACATCATGACGCCGGACGGCAGGGTTATGACGCAGGACAAGACAGTGGAGACGGACTCCTCCTATTCCTTTGAAGAACTCAAAAGCCGCGGGAGCTATATCTCCAGCCGTTATCAGGACCCCTATACAGGAAAAGAGGCGATCTACTGCGTCACGCCCATCAAAGAGGAGGACGAAGTCGTTGGGCTGCTCTTTGGCATGATCGAGTGCAGCCTTTTGGAAGAGGAATTCAAGGCGAAGACCTACGGAGGAAAAGCCACGGTCTTCCTCATCGACGACGACAACGGCGACTATCTGATGGACGCCTGGCATGGAAGCCTGGGCAATGTGTACCAGATGGACGACTGGGAAGTATTTGAGGGCTATGAAGGGCTCAGCTTCCAGGAGGACATCGCCGGGGGCCAGAGCGGCACCGTGGCGGCGATATCCAAGACCAACGGCAAAGGCGCCTATGCAGCGTACAGTCCCGTGCCGGGTTTTAACTGGACCGTGATGGTCATGGCCCAGGGGGAACAGGTCTACGAGCATCTCAACACCCTGCGCAGGACACTGTTGGTGGCGGGGATCAGCATTGGGATTCTGCTGGTGGCTTATTTCATCTGGAACATCGCCGTCATCAGCCATTCGGTCAAAAACGCTGAGCGCGCTCAGCTGGCGGAATTGGAGCGGATGCAAAACGAGGCCAAATCCCAGTTCCTGACCGCCATGAGCCACGATATCCGCACGCCCATGAATGCGATCATCGGCATGACCACGCTGGCAACTAAGCATAAAGATGACCCGGAGTATGTCCAGAGCTGTCTGGCCAAGGTCACGCTTGCCTCCAACCATCTGCTGATGCTGATCAACGATGTGCTGGACATCAGCAAGGTGGAGTCGGGCAAGATGACCCTCAATCCGGTGGCCTTTTCCCTGGCGGATACGGTCACGAACCTGCTGAACATTGTCCGCCAGCAGATCAAGGAAAAGCAGCAGAGCTTTGACATCCGCGTCGGCGGACTGCTCCACGAGGAGGTCTTTGCCGATCAGCTGCGCCTGAACCAGATTATGATCAATATCCTCTCCAATGCGGTCAAGTATACCCCCGAGGGCGGGAGGATCACGGTGGATATCAGGGAGGAACCGCTGCCGGATCGTCCCGATGCCATGCGCCTGGTCTATGTGGTGGCAGACAACGGGGTCGGAATGTCGGAGGAATTCCAGAAGACTATGTACAGCTCCTTTACCCGGGAGCGGGCCAATATCGGCAAGACCATTCAGGGCTCAGGCCTCGGCCTGGCCATTGTCAAGCAGATGGTGGACCTGATGGAGGGCAGCATTGAGTGCCAGAGCGCAGTGGGCGTGGGTACGACCTTCACCATCACGCTGGATCTGCCTGTGGCATCGCAGCTGATGGAGGATTGCATCCTCCCACCGATGGAGGTACTTCTGGTGGACGACGACGAGATATTCCTGGAGACGGCAGCCCAGACCTTGCAGGATTTGGGCGTGCAGCCCACCTGCGTGGCCAGTGGGGAAGAAGGGCTCCGGACTGTGGTGCAGCGCCACGAGAGCGGCAGCGACTATCCTGTGGTGATTATCGACTACAAGATGCCCGGCATGGATGGCATCGAGACCACCCGTGCCATTCGGGCCCAGGTGGGCCAGAGGGTGCCGATCATCGTCATCAGCGCCTACGAGGCTGAGGAGATCGAAAAGGCCGCGCTGGCGGCAGGCGCCAACGGATTTATCTCCAAGCCCTTCTTCCGCAGCTCGGTCTACCGCGATATGACCCAGATCCTGGGGCTCGGCGCAGAGCAGACCCCTGATCACGAGGTCAAGCACGTCTGCTTGGAAGGAATGCGTATTTTGGTGGCAGAGGACAACGACCTCAACTGGGAGATTGCCCACGAGATCCTGGCGATGTACGGCGTGACCACGGTTCGCGCCGAGAATGGCCAAATCTGTTTGGAGCTTTTACACAGCGCGGCAGAGGGCAGCTTTGATCTGGTTTTGATGGACATCCAGATGCCGGTGATGAACGGCTACGATGCCACGATTGCCATCCGCAGCTCTGAGCAGGACTGGGTGAGGAACATCCCTGTTATCGCCATGACGGCGGATGCCTATGCCGAGGATATCCAGCGCTGCTGGGACGTCGGCATGAACGGCCACATCACCAAACCCATCGATGTAGACCGGCTGCTGGAGGTCATCCGTGAACGCGGAGGTCAGAGCCCCTCGTTTGTTGATTGATGAATGATATAAGACGTCCCGCTCTGCCCAGCGGGACGTCTTGTTCTATGAGAAAGGAGTGGCTATGGACATTTCGATGGTCCCGGGAAAGCTGAAGCATTGCTATGCGGTGGAAAAGGGCTGGTCCGGGGAGCGGAAATACTTTGTGCAGACCGATGCGGGCCGCTTTTTGCTCCGGATATCGGACAAGCCGCAGGCGGAGGTTTACGCGGCCATGAGCCGCGCTGCGGCGACGGGCATCCCAATGGCACAGCCGGTCGCCTTCGGCAGCTGCCAGGCGGGAGAGTATCTGCTGCTGACCTGGGTAGACGGAGAGAGTGCAGACTCTACTCTGCCGGCTCTGCCCCGTCAGGAGCAGTATCGTCTGGGCCGGCAGGCCGGGGAGAGCCTTCGGAGGCTGCACAGCATTCCGGCTCCAAAGGGACAAGAGGCCTGGCAGACGCGGTTTAACCGCAAGATTGACCGCAAAATTGCCCAATACGAGGCCTGCGGGCTGCGATACGAGAACGATGCTCCCGTTTTGGCGTATTTGGCCGAGCATCGATCCCTCCTCAAAAACCGGCCCCAAAGCTTTCAGCACGGGGACTATCACTGCGGCAACATGATCCTCAGCGGCGGGCAGCTGAGCGTCATCGACTTTCACCGCCTGGACTATGGAGACCCGTGGGAGGAGTTCAGCCGCATCGTCTGGTGCGCGGCAGTGAGCCCGGACTTTGCAGCCGGGCGGGTGGACGGCTATTTTGAAGATGAGGTCCCGGAGGACTTTTGGCCGCTGCTGGCGCTGTATATCGCGTCGAATACCCTTAGCTCTCTGCCCTGGGCGATTCCCTTCGGGGACGGGGAGATCCGCACCATGCGGGCGCAGATGGCGGATATTATGAACTGGTACGAGAATATGACCAACCCGGTTCCTGCCTGGTATCGGGAGCGATAAAGCCGCCCCGGCGCTGTGCACTCAGCGCCGGGGCGCGGCGCCTCCGGGGCCCAAACCCCGCCCCCCTCCGATGAGAGGTACCCATCAACCGGGGCCTTTTCATCTACATGATTCCGAACAGCCAGCCGTTGGCGGAACAACGGAATTGTTCCATATAATGAGCAAACTTCTACTTGACACCGGCGGCGATTGCGTATATGATATGGATAGAATTGCAGTGTCAGCCGGATTCATCTATCCCAATACCCGAGGGCTGATACGAGAGGATGTGCGCTATGAGCGATAGGAAGCATTGGATCGCCGCCGGACAGACGGCGCTGGGCATCGAATTCGGCTCCACGCGGATCAAGGCCGTGCTCATCGGGCCGGATCATGGGGTCCTGGCGGTGGGAGGACACAACTGGGAAAATCAGCTGGTGGACGGTGTTTGGACCTACTCCATGGAGGCGGTCTGGGCCGGCCTTCAGGATGCCTATGCCGAGCTGGCAAAGGACGTCAGGGCCAGATATGATCTGGAGCTGAGCAGCATCGGCAGCATCGGCATCTCGGCCATGATGCACGGCTATCTCCCCTTTGACGCAGAGGGCAGGCAGCTGGTGCCGTTCCGCACCTGGCGCAACACCATGACTGAGCAGGCGGCGGCGGAGCTGACGGCTCTGTTTGAGCAGAACGTGCCCCAGCGCTGGAGCATCGCCCATCTGGGCCAGGCCATCCTCAATGAGGAGCCCCATGTGCCCCAGATCCGTTTCCTGACGACCCTGGAGGGCTATGTCCACTGGCAGCTCACCGGGGAGAAGGTCATCGGCGTGGGCGAGGCAGCGGGTATGATGCCTGTGGACAGCACCGCCTGTGACTTCAGCGCCGAGGCGGTGGAGAAGTTCGACGCATATTTTGCCAAGTACAACCTGCCCTGGAAGCTGGGGCAGATCCTGCCCAAGGCCCTGGTGGCCGGCCAGCCGGCGGGCGTATTGACCCAAGCTGGCGCAAAGCGCCTGGACCCCAGCGGCAAACTGCGGCCCGGGATCCCCTTCTGCCCCCCTGAGGGCGATGTGGGCACTGGGATGACCGCCACCAACTCCGTCGGGCCCCGCACGGGCAACGTCTCCGCCGGGACCTCGGTTTTCGCCCAGGTGGTCCTGGAAAAGCCCCTGAGCAAGGTCTATGTGGAGATCGATCCGCTGACGACCCCCACCGGTGTGGCGGTCGGCGTGGTTCATGGCAACAACTGCACCAGTGATATCAACGCCTGGGCGGGCCTGTTCCGGCAGTTTGCTGCCGCCTGCGGCCTGGAAGTGGACGCCAATGCCCTCTATACCACCCTCTTCCGCGCGGCCTTGGATGGGGCGGTGGACGGCGGCGGCCTGATGAGCTTCCCCTTTGAGTCCGGCGAGCCGCTGGTGGGCCTGGCCGAGGGCCGCCCGCTCTTCGTCCGCAAGCCCAGCCAGGAGCTGAGGCTGGGTGATTTCATGCGGACCCACCTGATGTCTGCCATGGCCTCGCTGAAGGTCGGCATGGACATCCTCCGGGACGAAAACGTGCGGATCGACACCATCTATGGCCACGGCGGCTATTTCAAGACCCCGGAGGTCGGTCAGCGTATCCTGGCGGCGGCAATCAACGCCCCGATCACGGTCATGGAGACCGCCGGGGAGGGCGGCGCCTGGGGCATGGCGCTGCTGGCCGGCTACATGTGCTGGCGTGATGAGGGCCAGACCTTGGAGGACTATCTCAATAATCGCGTCTTTGCCCACATGACCGGCAGCACCATTGCGCCAACAGCTGCGGAGGTCGCCGGTTTCGAGGCCTATTACAAGCGGTTCCTGGGGGGCCTGCCTGTGGAGCAGGCTGCCGTGGCGCAGCTGTAAATCCCATAAACCATTCCGAAAGGAGAACAAATACCATGCTTAAGAACATTCCCGAGGTCAAACTTGGCATCGTGGCAGTCTCCCGCGACTGCTTCCCCATTGGCCTGTCCAACTCCCGCCACCAGGCCATCGTTGCCGCCTACGGTGAGGGCCTCTACGAGTGCCCCATTACGGTAGAAAACGAGAAGGACGCGCTGGCAGCCCTCGCCGACCTCAGCAGCGCCGGTGTCAACGCGCTGGTGGTTTTTCTGGGCAACTTCGGCCCCGAAACCCCTGAGACGCTGCTGGCACAGAAGTTCGATGGCCCCGTCATGTATGTTGCCGCCGCTGAGGGCGACGGCGACATGATCAACGGCCGCGGCGACGCCTACTGCGGCATGCTCAACTGCTCCTACAACCTGGGTATGCGCCACCTGAGGGCCTACATCCCTGAGTATCCCGTCGGCACCGCAGAGGAGATCGTCGAGATGATCCGGCAGTTTGTACCCATCGCCCGGGCCATCATCGGGCTTAAGAGCCTGAAGATCATCACCTTTGGTCCTCGCCCCCAGGATTTCTTTGCCTGCAACGCCCCCATCAAGGGCCTGTACGAACTGGGCGTCGAGATCGAGGAGAACTCTGAGCTGGATCTGCTGGTCTCCTACAAGGCGCACGCCGGTGACGCGCGCATCCCCGCGGTGTGCGCGCAGATGGCGGAGGAGATGGGCGAGGGCCGGTACTATCCTGACCTGCTCGAGCGCATGGCCCAGTTTGAGCTGACCCTGCTGGATTGGGCCGAGGGCCACAAGGGCGCCCGGGAGTACGTGGTCTTTGCCGACAAGTGCTGGCCCGCCTTCCCGGAGAGCTTCGGCTTTGAGCCCTGCTACGTCAACTCCCGCCTGGCCGCCCAAGGCATCCCCGTGGCCTGCGAGGTGGACATCTACGGCGCTTTGAGCGAGTACATCGGTGCCTGCGTGTCCCAGGATGCCGTTACGCTGCTTGACATCAACAACTCCGTCCCCAAGTACATCTACGACGAGGACATCGCCGGTAAGTTCAGCTACGATATCAAGGACACCTTTATGGGCTTCCACTGCGGCAACACCCCCAGCTGCAAGATGTGCTCGGACTGCGCCGTGAAGTATCAGCTGATCCAGCACCGTCTGCTGGAGCCGCAGGGCTCTGAGCCCGACTTCACCCGCGGCACACTTGAGGGCGATATCGCCGCCTCTGACATCACCTTCTACCGCCTACAATGCGACAGCGAGGGCACGCTCCGCGCCTACATTGCTCAGGGTGAGGTTCTGCCCGTGGCGACCCGCAGCTTCGGCGGCATCGGCATCTTTGCCATCCCGGAGATGGGGCGCTTTTACCGCCATGTGCTGGTCCAGAAGCGCTATCCGCACCACGGCGCCGTCGCCTTCGGCCACTATGGCAAGGCCCTGTTCGAGGTCTTCAAGTACTTGGGTGTTGGCGACATCGCCTATAACCAGCCCAAGTCCCTGCCCTACGCTACCGAGAATCCCTGGGCCTGATTGCTAAGATAAGTCACGCCGCAGCATCTGCTGCGGCGTGGTTTTTTGATTGACGAACCCCGCCCGATGCGCTACAATATACCCAAAAACAACACAAAAGGAGAACCTGATATGCTGACACTGGAGCGCGCCGAGGAGCTGCTTGCCACCACAACCACCGAGGAGCATTTGATCCTCCATGCCAAGAACGTGATGACTGCCATGGGCGGCCTTGCGGCGCATTTTGGCGCGGATGTGGCCCATTGGGAGGCCATTGGCTATCTGCACGACTATGATTATGAGCAGTACCCGGAGGAACACCTGCAGCACACCGAGCAGCCCCTGCTGGAGGCGGGCCTGAGCGCCGAAGAGGTCCGGGCCATTCTCTCCCACGGCTACGGCATCCTCAACGATGTGGAGCCGCTGAGCCAGATGGAGAAGAGCCTCTTTACCGTCGACGAACTCACTGGTATCATCCAGGCGGCTGCC
>CALWWH010000199.1 GCA_944385195.1 uncultured Oscillospiraceae bacterium
CCCATGTCCGCCGAGGGCAGGTACATCGTCTATAATGGTGAGCTCTACAACACCCCGGAGCTGCGCGCCCAGCTCATCTCTCTGGGGCACCACTTTGAGACCTATTCCGACACCGAGGTTGTCCTGAAGAGCTTTTTGCAGTGGGGAGAAGACTGCTGTGATCGATTCAACGGCATTTTTGCCTTCGCCGTCTGGAATCCGCAGGATCGCGAGCTTTTCTTGGCCCGGGACCCCATGGGCGTCAAGCCTCTGTTTTTCGCCCAGCGCGGAAAGGCGCTGGTCTTCGGCTCGGAGCTCAAGTCCTTATTGGCCCATCCCCTGGTCGAGCCCGTCGTTGACCGGGACGGCATCTACGATCTGTTTTTCCTAGGGCCAGGCCGGGCCCCGGGCAGCGGGGTTTTTGTGGGCGTACAGGAACTGCTTCCCGGACAGTGCGGCTGGTTCGACGCTCAGGGTCTCCGCCTGCGGCAGTATTTCACCCTCACTGATGGGGATTGCAGCGACGACTTCGAGACCTGCGCCGAGAAGGTTCGCTGGCTTGTCACCGACGCCATCAAGCGCCAGCTGATTTCTGACGTCCCAGTGTGCACCTTCCTCTCCGGAGGACTGGACTCGTCTATCATCTCTGCTGTAGCCGCAAAGGAAAAGTCACCCTTAATGACTTTTTCCGTAGACTATGAGGATAACGACTGCTATTTCACTCCTGGAAAGTTCCAGCCCAACGCAGACAACGACTATATCGCCCTGATGGTAGAACACATCGGCTCCGAACACCACCGCATAGTCCTGCGGCCCGAACAATTGGTTGAGGCCCTCTATGAGGCCACAGAGGCCAGAGATCTTCCCGGCATGGCTGACGTAGACGCCTCGATGCTGCTGCTATGCAGGGAGATGAAGCACTTTGCCACCGTGGGCCTCTCCGGCGAGTGCGCCGATGAACTCTTTGGAGGCTATCCCTGGTTCCGGGACCCAGAAGTACGGGCCGTCAACGGCTTCCCCTGGTCCCAGACCACTGACTACCGCGCAACATTCCTCCGCCCAGAGTGGCAAAGCGAGGTATCCCCACGAGAGTATGTCAATCACTGGTATCTATGGAGTCTTGCCCGCGCTGACAAGCGCCCCGGCCTCGATCCGCTGGAGTCCCGGATGCGGGAGATGGTGCTTCTAAATTATCAGTGGTTCATGCAGACGCTCCTGGACCGCAAGGACCGGATGAGCATGTGGTCAGGCTTTGAGGTGCGCGTTCCCTTCTGTGACCGTCGCATCGCGGAGTATCTCTACCGCGTTCCATGGGCGCACAAAGACTACCATGGCCGGGAGAAGGGCCTGCTGCGCTACGCCATGCGGGACATCCTGCCCGAAGCCATTGTAAAGCGTAAGAAGAGTCCCTACCCCAAAACCTGGCACCCTGCCTATCGCGACGCAGTCGCAGAGCGGCTGAGGGAGGAGCTTTCGGACCACAGCTCTCCCCTGCACGAGCTTTGCTGCACCAGCGCTCTGGAAGCACTGCTCACTGAAGACCGCTCTCTGCCCTGGTATGGCCAGCTAATGACCACGCCCCAGACCATCGCCTACTTCATTCAGATGGCGCACTGGCTGCGAACGTATCGGGTACAGCTACGATAAAATAGGTCATTTTGTCGATTGCGCATCCGGAGAAAAGCTGATACAATACCGTCGATGACTGCAACGGAGGAATAAAAAATGAAACTGATCTTCGTCCGGCATGCGGAGCCTGATTACGCCCATGACTCGCTGACCGAGAAAGGCTTCCGCGAAGCCGGACTGCTGGCTGAGCGCGCAAAGAGCTGGCCTGTGGAGGCCATCTTTGTCTCACCTCTAGGCCGCGCGCAGGCAACCGCCAAACCCACCGCTGCCGCCCTGGGCATCACCCCTGTTACTCTGCCCTGGCTGCGGGAATTTTCCGTCCTGCTGCCCCACCCGGACACCGGCGCGCCAGCGATCCCCTGGGACTTTCTGCCCACAGACTGGACCCGAGACCCCCAACTGCTGGACTACGCCTCCTGGACCGACGCCGCCCGCTACCGCCGTTCCATGGCCCACGACGGAACGCTCAAACGTGAGATGTTTGCTCCCGGCACACAGCTTCCCTATGGCGGCAACGCCGTTGCCGAGCAGGCCAAGATGGTAAACGAAGGCATAGACGCCATTTTAGCCCAGCACAGCTATCTTCGAGATGGGCTGCTCTACCGTTGCGATAAAACCGATGATGGGCTGCTGGTTTTCTTCGCCCATTTGGGCGTCATTGACGTGATTCTTAGCCACCTGCTGAACATCTCCGCGCCGGCGCTCTGGCAGGGCAGTTTTCTAGCTCCCTCCAGCATCACAGTCCTCGGCAGTGAGGAGCGCGAGCCGGGCGTGGCCTATTTCCGCGCACAAAGTATTGGCGACACCGCTCACCTGCTCCTGGCAGGCGAACCGGTGTCGCACATGGGTTATTTTGCTGTGCCGTTTTCAGGTTAAGGAGACACGCTCCAATTGGATAGCTTGCAGCTAAGCACCACGGAGCCATCTTCAATGACCTCGCAGGCCACCGGCGTTCCTGCCACATCGAACAAGGTCTCTACCTGCCGCTCCTCCTGTCCGGAGCCCAGCAGATACCGCGTCAGGGTCGTTCCTTCCTCGCTGCCAGAGGCGGCAATGTAGCCGCCAGTCCAGGCAGCGTAGAGCAGCGCCGGAGTCCCGATGGGGGAAATGCTCCCGCTCAGGTCCCCGCAGTCCAGCTGCACGCTGTCAAAGAGAACCTTTGTCCCCTCTTGGCTTACCGTGGCAGTGATGCCCGCGACCTCCTCCGGTTTGACGACAGTGACCGTCGCTGTGCCGTCCTTGTGGACCACGCAATCCAGGGTACACTGGAAGACTTCTTCCTCTCCCTGGGCGGTGATGTCCGCTGTGAAAGCACACTGTTCCGCTTCCAAAAGTCCGGTACGGAAATTCAGCGCCTCCTGCATTCGATCCTCCGTCCCGCTGCAGGCGCACAGCAGCAGGCAGAGCAGCAGCATTGGTACAGCCGTTTTCCACCGCTGCACACGTTTGCCCTCCTTAGGGTAAGAATTGCGGGATGCGTGCAATGAGATCCGTGGGGCACATACCATACTGGCCGATCTCCGCCGCGGCCAGGTCGCCCGCCGCTCCGTGGAGCCAGGCAGCCGCCGCCGCTGCATCCAGGGGTGCAAGGCCAAAGCCCAGCAGCGCCAGCAGGATCCCTGAGAGCACGTCGCCGCTGCCGCCAGTAGCCATGCCGGGGTTGCCAGTCGTATTTACCCGCAACACCTCCCCGTCGGTGACGATGGTGCGATAGCCCTTGCGCAGCACAACGCTCCCAGTCTGCCGGGCCAATTGTTTTGCCGCCTCAAAGCGATCCTCCGTCAAGTCCCCGCCCAGACGAGCAAATTCCCCGTCGTGGGGCGTCAAGACCACCGGACAGGCCGCCTCCCGCAGTACATCTATATGCTCGGACAAGGCGTTTATGCCATCGGCATCCACCACCAGCGGGATTTTGCTTCGGCGCAGAATCTCGTGCACCACCGCCCTCACGCCCTCGCTCCTGCCCAGGCCGGGCCCTATCAGGCAGGCGTCACAGCTTTGCAGGCGGGGTAATAGTTCTTCCACTGCGGTCGCCTTGAGGCGGCCATTTTCGTCCTCTGGGAGTGGGAAAACCATAATTTCATCCAGTTTTGCCGCCAGGATCGGGTACACCGATGCCGGGACGCCCAGGGAAATCAGCCCCGCGCCCGTGCGAAGAGCGGATTTGGCCGCCATGGCAGCGGCTCCCGTGAGGCCCCGGCTGCCGCAAAGCAGCAGGATGCGGCCATAGTCACCCTTGTGGGTATCGACCCTGCGGGGCGGGAGCAGATCTGCAATCCAGGCTGCGTCGGGCAACTCTCCCAGCCAGTGCTCCGTGGCCAGCGCTTCGGCCGGAATACAGATGTCGGCAACCTGCAATTTTCCCACCCGGGACATCCCGGGGGGCAGCAGCAGGCCAGGCTTCGCCGCGGTAAAGGTCACAGTCAGCGCCGCCTCCACCGCATCGCCCAGCACCTCGCCCGTATCCGCCGCCACGCCGCTGGGCAAGTCACAGGCCACCACCGGGACTTTGGACGCATTGAGCAGCTGCACTGCCGCCAAAGCATCGCCGCGCAAGGGGGCGTTTAACCCCGTACCAAACAACGCATCGACGGCGATATCTGCGCTTTTCAGAGCTTCCTGCAAAGCCGCTGCGTCAAACCGCTCCAATCTGCCGCCCTCAGACTCCAGCGTCCGGCACATAGCGGCGCTGTCTGGGGTGAGTTTTCCCCGCTCCCCTACCAAAAAACAGCGTACCTGCCAGCCGCGCCGCCGCAGCAGATAGGCGCATCCAATCCCGTCGCCCCCGTTGTTTCCCGAACAACAGACGGCGACCGCCGTCCCGACGCTGCCTGCAAAAGCGCAGACTGCATCGGCAACGGCCGCCGCCGCATGTTCCATCAATCGTGTTCCAGGAATTCCCAGGGTGCGGATGGCATACTGATCCAGCCGACGCATCTGCGCAGCGGAAGCGATGCCTTTCACACTCATTCCCCCTTCAGACGATCCTTCAAATATTTTTTCATCGCCGTCCGCAGTTTGGCGGAGGGCTGGAAGACCAGGAAGCCGTAATCGTTCTCATAAGGCTCATAGATCAGGAACCAGCGGCCCGCAGCCCGGGAAGAGGCGGAGGCATCATACTTACGGCTGACCTGATAGCCTGTGACCTCGCTCTCATAAGCCGCCTCATAGGGGGCCATGACGCGGATTTGGCTCTCTGGGATGCTGGCGATCCGCTTGCGGTGGCGTTTGCCCGAGATGCGGTCAATGTCCAGGTCGCCGTTGGTGAAAGCGTACTCATACTCCACATACTGCGCCCGAAACAGGAACCAGATCAGGACACAGACGATGGCCAAGCACAGGGGAAATACATAAGGGATAATCAAAAAACCGAACATCGTGAACAGCAGTCCAAACAGGACCAGCAGCACACGGATCAGGACATTGAGCGGCGTCGTCCGGCGCACGATCAATTCTTCCACAAAGGTATCGTCAAACATATCTATCTCCTCTTGCTCCCCGCAGCAGCGGGGTGGTATCTTGGGATATTATAGTGGATTTTGCGCCGTTAGTCAATGCCGGTCTTCTCGCTGGCTCTTCTGTTCCACATATCCCGTACCCGTGGAGAACAAAATTAGTGCTTGCAAAAAGCGTGCAGCAGTGCTATAATATTTGAAAATATCGCAACAAGCGATGATCGGGCTGTCCCGTGGCAGTGCACTGGCAAAGAGAGGGCGGATAGGTGTGAGCCGCCTGCGGTGTGTCACTGGGGCTTTCTCCCGGGAGCTGTGGCCTGAACTAGCAGTAGGGCTGACCGGGCGGCGCCGTTATCTGCCAAGAGTGCACGGGTCTGCCCGTGAACAGCGGGTGGTACCGCGGAGCGATGCTTCGTCCCCTATGGGGGATGGAGCACTATTTTTTTGTCAATAATCGGAAAGGAAGTACGTTATGAAAGAGCAACTTGAACGCATCCGTCAGGAAGCCCTGGAGATGCTGGATGCTGCCACAGATGCACAGGCGCTGGAAAACCTGCGTGTAAAGTACCTGGGCAAGAAGGGCGAGCTGACCGCCGTTCTGAAGCTGATGGGCAAGCTCTCCGCCGAGGAGCGTCCCATCATGGGCCAGCTAGCCAACACGGTCCGCGCCGACATTGAGCAAAAGCTGGCCGAGGCTAAGGCACAGGTTGAGGCCAAAGCTTTGGAGGCCAGACTGCTAGCCGAGACCGAAGACGTTACCATTCCCGGTGTCCCGGTCGTCATGGGCCACCAGCACCCCATGAACATGGTTCTGCAGGAGATTAAGGACATTTTTGTGGGCATGGGCTATCAGGTTGTCGACGGCCCCGAGGTAGAGCTTGCCAGCTACAACTTCACCCGTCTGAACATCGAGGAAGGCCACCCCTCCCGGGATCGCAGCGATACCTTCTATTTCGATGACAAGGATGAGGTTCTGCTGCGCACTCAGACCAGCCCCATGCAGATTCGCTATATGGAAACCCACACTCCGCCCCTGTGTATGCTGGCCCCGGGCCGCGTCTTCCGCAAGGATGAGGCTGATGCCACCCACAGCCCTATGTTCCATCAGATCGAGGGGCTGGTAGTCGCCGAGGACATTACCATGGGCGACCTCAAGGGCGCGCTGATTACTATTATGCAGAAAATCTATGGTCATGATGCCCAGGTTCGTTTCCGTCCGCACCACTTCCCCTTCACCGAGCCCAGCTGCGAGATGGACATGCAATGTCACAAATGCCACGGCGAAGGTGAGGTTGATGGCCAAATCTGTTCCACCTGTCACGGCGAGGGCTGGATTGAACTGCTTGGCGCCGGCATGGTTCACCCCGAGGTGCTCAGAAACTGCGGCATTGACCCAGAAAAGTACTCCGGCTTTGCCTTCGGCATCGGCCTGGAGCGCACCGCTATGGGCCGCCTGAAGATCAATGACCTGCGGCTGATCTTCGACAACGATGTGCGGTTCCTGAACCAGTTCTAAGGAGGGATAGGCATGAAACTCAATAGAAAATGGATCAATGAGGAGTTCGTGGATCTGTCCCACATCTCCGATAAAGAGTATGTTGATACCCTGACGGTCTTCGGACAGAAAGTCGAGACCTATGAGCGCATGGACGCTGAGATCAAGAATGTCGTGGTCGGCAAGGTCCTGTCTATGACCAGGCACGAGAATTCTGACCACATGTGGATCTGCCAAGTGGACACCGGCGACGGAGAACCCATCCAGATCGTCACCGGGGCTCAGAATGTCCACCAGGGTGATCTCGTCCCCGTAGCCAAGCACAACTCCTGGCTTCCCGGCGGTGTACACATCACCAAGAGCAATTTCCGTGGTGAGAAGTCCAACGGCATGCTCTGCTCCTTTGCAGAGCTGGGCCTGACGCAAAACGACCTGCCTGGCGTCTTTGCTGACGGGATCTGGATTCTCAATGACGAGGACTGCACCGTGGGTCAGGACATCAACCTAGTCATCGGCAATGATGACACTGTGGTCGAATTTGAAATCACCAACAACCGCCCAGACTGTTACTCCATTATCGGTCTGGCTCGCGAGTCCGCCGCTGCTTTCCACCTGCCCATGCGGCATCACGAGCCCGTGGTCAAGGGTTCCAAGGCCGGCTCCATCTTTGACAAGCTGTCCGTCGAGGTCCCTGCGGAGGGCCTGTGCAACCGCTACAGCGCCAGAATGGTCGCCAACGTCAAGATCGGCCCCTCTCCCAAGTGGCTGCGCCAGCGCCTGCGCGCCAATGGGGTACGCCCCATCAACAACATCGTCGACATCACCAACTATGTCATGCTTGAGTACGGCCAGCCCATGCACGCTTTCGACTACCGCTACATTACCTCCGGCAAGATTGTCGTCCGTGAAGCAGAAGAGGGCGAGACGCTGACCACACTGGACGGCAACGTCCGCGCGCTGACCCCCGGTATGCTGGTCATCGCCGATGACAACCGTCCCATCGGCCTGGCAGGCGTTATGGGCGGCGAGAACTCCGAAATTGTCGATGACACCACCACCGTGGTCTTTGAGTCGGCCAATTTCAACGGTACCTCTATCCGTCAGACCGCTCTAGCCCTGGGTATGCGTACCGAAGCCTCCAGCAAGTTTGAGAAGAACCTCGACCCGATGATGACCCTCCCCGCCGTGCAGCGTGCCTGTGAACTGGTGGAGATGCTCAGCGCCGGCGATATCCTGGACGGCATCATCGACGTCATCAACTATGTCCCCCAGCCCCGCACCTTGCCCCTGGAGCCCGAAAAGATCAACCATTTGCTGGGCACGGACATCTCTAAGGCTGACATGATCGAGTACCTGCGCCGTCTCGAGGTTCCTGTGGAGGATGACACCATCCTAGTTCCATCTTTCCGGCCGGATCTGAACCTTACTGCGGACATTGCTGAGGAAATCGGCCGCAGTTATGGCTACAATGAGATTCCAACAACCGCCTTCCGCACCAGTACTCAGGGCGGTTACTCTCCCTTCATGCTGGCCGAGACCAAGGCCGGCGGTCTCTGCCGTGCCGTCGGCTACAGCGAGATCATCACCTACTCCTTCGTCTCCCCAGACATTTTTGACCAAATTCGTCTGCCAGCGGACTCCGTACTGCGTAACGCTATGCGCATCCAAAACCCCCTGGGTGAGGACAGCTCTATCATGCGTACCATTGCCCTCCCCTCCATGATGGAGATTTTGGGCCGCAACTATGCCTACCATAACAGATCTGCTAAACTCTATGAGTTGGCCAAGATCTATCTGCCGGTTGAGGGTGAAGTCCTGCCCCAGGAGCCAAAGATGCTGGTCTTCGGCACCTACGGAGCCGGGGAGTCCTTCTTCACCCTGAAAGGGGAGGTCGAGGCCATATTGAATGGCTTGCGCATCCCCAAGGCAACGTACACCGCTGTTAAGGACAACCCTTCCTATCATCCCGGCCGCTGCGCCAAGCTAACTGTTGAGGGCGCAGACGTGGGCTACTTGGGCCAAATCCATCCGCTGGTAGCTCAGAACTATGGCATTGACACCGATGTCTACTGCGCTGAACTGAACTTCAGCAAGCTCTTTGAGCTGATGCTGCCAGAGCCCACCTTTACCCCGCTGCCCCGCTTCCCCTCTGTCGCCCGCGATATCGCCGTCGTCTGTGACGAGACTGTTACTGTGGGCGCCTTGGAGGATGTCATCACTTCCGCCGGCGGCAAGCTCCTGCAAAGCGTCGCTCTGTTCGACATCTACCGCGGCAACCCCATCCCAGAGGGCAAAAAGAGCGTCACCTTCTCCTTGGAGCTACGCGCCGCTGATCGCACCCTGACCGACGCCGATTCTGAGCAAACCGTCAAGAATATCCTATCCGCCCTGGAGAGCCGGCTTGGCGCCGTTCTGCGCTGAGCCGACAGCTCCCGGCCAAATGTAACACAAACGTCACCCGCCCCTACTTTACAACGGACGCTTTTTATCATAAAATGTTAGCGTCCGACACAAGCTAGGACTTGACTATCGTAAAGGGGGCATTCAGATGGACAGCACCATCAAATTCGTAGTTCCGGACAACAGAGATGAGCAGGCAAAGGTTATTCTGAAATCTGTCTATGCCTCGCTGAGCGAAAAGGGCTATAACCCGATCAACCAGATCGTCGGTTATCTGCTAAGTGAGGACCCAACTTATATCACCAACTATAACAATGCGCGCAGCCTGATCTGTAAGTTAGATCGTGACGAGCTGCTGCAGGATCTTGTCAAGCATTATCTCTTTGATTAACGTCCCACAGAGCCCTTCTGCGTTCACCAACGCGGGAGGGCTTTCTTTTGCCCTGTCGAAATTGCTCCAAAGGCGGTTGATCCAGGTTTTTTCTGAGAACTTCCGCCGAAGGAGTTGACATATCGGAAACGATGTGTTACAATCTGTTACACTTAGGAGGAACAACCATGGCTAACACAAATCCCGGCCTGACCTACAAGGGCCGCCCCCTGATGCGCAAGGACAACCTCATCTACTACGGCAGCATGGCCGACAGCCACATCGTGATGCTACAGATTCTAGAGAGCAAAGAAGAAAACGGTGTGCAGATCGCCACCCGCGTGGCCGTGCAGCTGCAGCTCACCGATCCGGAGGTCAAGTCCCGCGACCGCGTTGTAAAAAAGTCTGAAAAGGAAGGTCTGTACACTGCCTTAGACTTGGGCTGTGTCTGGCTGGAGCGCGCTCTGGCCGCAAAATAAACCTTCCCCCGTCACTTGGAGGAACCCATGAAAAAGCGACTTTTGTTTTGTTTCATCACCGTTGTCCTGCTTTGCGCGACGCTGACCATCTCTGCGCTGGCTGATGACACCGTCAAGCTCGGTATCGGCATCGTAGATGCCACCGGCCTGCGGCTTCGCGCCGCCCCGGACACCAACGCTGAGGTCATCAACTCCGCATACCAGGATGATGTCGTCGTCGTGCTGGCAGATTACGGCGAGTGGTATCAGGTCATCTACAACCTGGACGTTGGCTATATGTATAAAGAATATGTCATCTTCAAGGCCGTAGAGAACGCAGACCTGGGCGAAGCAACCGTCAACTGTCCTCTGGTTAACCTCCGCGCCAAGCCTGACTCCGGTGCAGAGCAGCTCACGCAGCTGGAGGAGGGCGAAACCGTCCACATCATCGGCCTCAATAACGGCTGGTACAAGGTGGACTACATCACCGTCTATGGCTGGACCACCGGCTATATCCGCAGCGACCTACTGGATCTGACCGAGGTTCCACCCTACAATACCGACTACAGCTATCAGCAGAGCATCGCCCAAGAGCTGGTCAACTACAGCATGAACTTCCTTGGCGTGCCCTATATCTGGGGCGGCGAGACCCCCAATGGTTTTGACTGCAGCGGCTTTACGCAGTATGTCTTTGAGGCCTATGGCTACGATCTCGACCGCGTAGCCCAGGATCAGATGTATAACAACGGAACTGAGGTCAGCAAGAGCGACCTGATGGTCGGCGACCTGGTTTTCTTTGGCGGTACTTACGTCTCTAACGAGACCGTCACCCATGTGGGCATCTACATCGGCAATGGTCAGTTTATTCACGCAGCCAGCGGCGGCGTCAAGATCACGAACCTCAGCCACGACTACTATGCAGCCCGCTACGTCGGCGCACGACGGATCATCTAACCACAGCAAACAGCCTGTTCCAATTTGGAACAGGCTGTTTTGATTTCGCTTTTCATGACACGCAGTCTTCTCTTTCCCGCTCCGGCAGCTACGATCCTCCGCCTGCAAAACAAGGGGGGTGTGCATTTGCACACCCCCTTGTGGCTTATCTGTAAACTCACTCGTCCTCGGGTTCGATCAGGCCGTAGCCGCCATCCTTGCGGCGGTAGACAACTGCGAAGCCCTCGTCAGCATCCTGGTTGCGGAAGACGTAGAACTCATGGTCCAGCAGCTCCATCTGCATACAGGCTTCTTCAACCGTCATAGGCTTAATGGAGAAACGCTTGGAACGAACAATCTCCAGCTTGGGTTCCGTCTCCCGAGGATCCAATTCAAAGCCAGCCTCAAGCGGGATACTGTCCAAAGAACCGGAACGCAGACGTTTTTCCAAACGAGTCTTATACTTATGAATCTGACGCTCAATGCCGGATACCGCTGCATCAAGTGAGGCAAGTTTATCACTGGTAGTCTCACTGGAACGGTAGTAAAGATCCCCGCTCTTAACGGTCACCTCCGCTTTCACACGGCCACGTTCCAGGCTAAAGACAACATTGGCCTCCGCACCGTCGCGGAAGTACTTGTCGAGCTTATTGATCTTTCGCTCTGCGTAGTCCCGCAGATTGTCAGTGATAGTGATTTTCTTGCCAGAAATGACGAACTTCATGGTATCAGCTCCTTCTGTCCAATTAACCTTTCGGTCAAGAAATAGTATATCACATAAACGGTTCTTTGTACAGGGCCGCTGACCAAAATACACAAAATATTTTCGTCTTGTTTACACTTTGTTGGCAGACTCGACTGCTCTCGGCACTTGTCCCGGCGTCTACGGGGCATTTGCGGTCTGAAACGTCACATTCTGACCGTTACTGGTGAGGAGAATATCTCCATCCATATCGGTGCGGTATATCACCGTCCCCAGGTCTTCCAATCGCCGGAGGACCGCTGCATCCGGGTGGCCGTACTCGTTGTCTTCTCCCACGCTGATCACCGCATACCGGGGCCGCACCGCCTGCAGGAAGGCATAGCTGCTGGAGCTGTCGCTGCCATGGTGCCCCACCTTGAGCACTGTGCTGGCCAGCCATCGCCCAGAGGCTACCAGCGCCTTTTCTGCCTCCTGCTCCATGTCCCCGGTAAAGAGAAAGGACGTCCGCCCGTAGACGATGCGCAGAACCAGGGAGGTGTTGTTGACCTCCGTATACGCCTCCACCGGGCCTAGGACGGTCACCTCCGCGCTGCCCAAATCAAATTTATC
>CALWWH010000200.1 GCA_944385195.1 uncultured Oscillospiraceae bacterium
AGTTGATGCAGTTGGAGCGGTACCGTTTGGTGGCGTAGCTGTAGCAGATGTTGGCAAAGCCGCCCAGGACCTTTTGACAGGAGGCTGCCTGCTCGCGGGCAGAGCCGTCGCCAGGACGGTTGGCGAAAATACAGGAGCCGAATTGCGTGGTCTGCTGCAGCATTTTGGCATCACCCACTCTGCTCAGCAGTGCGGTCAGCTTGTCAGAGGGTTGACCCTGACGGCGGGCTAACTCGTCCGCAGCTACCGATTTTGCCCGGGGGACATACTCCGGCACTCGGCGAGAGAGGGTGAAGTCTGCTAAACGCACGGGGTTTGAGCGGTAGGAGGAGGTCTCGCCGGAGGGAATCAGCTCATCGGTGGTGGTGACCTCGTCGCGGATGACTGCCGCCAGCTCCACCAGAAGGTTGTCACTAAGCGGGTACATAGCGGGCCAGTCGGTGATGTTTGGCCCCATGATCAGCTCTGTCTCCGGCTGTGGATTGCCCCAGCCGTTATAGACCCGGTGTTTAAAAGCGCTGTCATCAAAGTGATATTCATACTGGGCTGCGACATAGTCCACCTCATCTGCCGGAGTAATCCAGCCACCGTTGGCAGCGGTGGCGGCGATGGAGCGAGCGTCCATCAGGGCTACACAGGCGATCTGTTTTTCTCCGGGTTTAGAGCCCTCGCGGCTGGGGAAGTTGCGCGTTACATGGCGCAGCGACAGACCGTTGTGCGCCGGAACATCACCTGCCCCAAAGCAGGGGCCGCAGAAGCTGGGCTTCAGGACGGCGCCTGCTGCCAGTAATTCGTTGGTCAGACCCAATTTGGTCAGCTCCATGCTCACAGGCACAGAGGTGGGGTAAATGGAGAGGGTAAAGTAATCCGCGCCGATGCTCTGGTTCTTGAGAATGGCAGCAGCCTCGGCGATGTTGTCGAACAGGCCTCCGCTGCAGCCTGCGATGATGCCCTGATTTGCCAGGACGCGGCCGTCTTTTACCTTGCTCACCAGATCAGGCTTGACGCCGCCAAAGCGTTTTGCCGCGTCGGCCTCCACCGCAGCCAGCAACTGCTCGGCATTGGCTAGGAACTCGCGAATGGGGTAGGCGTTGGAGGGATGGAAGGGCAGGGCGATCATTGGCTCGATCTGACTCAAATCCAGCTCAATCAGCCGGTCATAATAGGCAGGCTCAATGGGCGCCAGAGGCTTGTATGCCTCCGGTCGGCCGTGCGTCTGATAGTGCTTGCGTACCACCTCGTCCGTCTGCCAGATGGAGCTCAGACAAGTGGTCTCTGTGGTCATCACGTCAATGGCATTGCGGTAGTCGATCGGCAGACCGGCAATGCCGGGACCGGCAAATTCCATGACGCGGTTGTTGACAAAACCGTTGGCAAAGGTCTCCTTCACCAGCGCCAGGGCAACATCGTGCGGGCCAACGCCGTGGCGCGGCGCGCCGGTGACCCAGACCAGCACGACCTCAGGGGCGGGAACGTCATAGGTGTTCTCCAGCAGCTGTTTTGCCAGCTCCGGGCCGCCCTCGCCGATGCCCATGCAGCCCAGGGCGCCGTAACGGGTGTGACTGTCGGTACCGAGAATCATGCCTCCGGCCAGCGCCATTTGCTCGCGCGCATAGGAGTGGATGACCGACTGATTGGCTGGGACACAGATACCGCCGTATTTTTTCGCAGCAGAAAGACCATAGACGTGGTCGTCCTCGTTGATCGTACCACCGACAGCGCAGAGACTGTTGTGGCAGTTGGTCAGTGCGTAGGGGACCGGGAACTTTTCCATGCCGGAGAAGCGGGCCTGCTGGATGACGCCGACATAGGTGATGTCGTGGCTGATGAGGGCATCGAAGCGCAGCCGCAACAGCTGGTCGTTGCCCTGATTGTGGGCAGAGAGCACCTGCCACGCCATGGTATTTTTGCGGGCGGTCTCCGGAGTGGCTCCGCAGGCTGCGACGGGTGCGCCGCCGCTCAAAAAAACGCCATTGGCGTATAGTTTCATGGTATGTACCTCCCAATGTAAGGATACTTCATTATAACAGATGGATAAAGCCAACGCAAACAGAAATCCACAGGACGCGGACGAATGTTTTTGTGAAATCTGACATGAGAAAAAAGGTGCAATTTATCGGCAGATATGATATACTAAAAAAGTATGCGCAAAGGAGGAAGATAACATGAAATTGCGCTCCAGATTTGCGTCTTTGATTGGGACAAAGGCGTTCTACAAGATGGTGCTTGCGGTTGCCATCCCCATGATGATCCAGCAGGGAATTACTAACTTTGTCAGCTTGCTCGACAACATCATGGTTGGCCAGGTTGGCACAGATCAGATGTCTGGCGTCTCCATTGCCAATCAGCTGATGATGGTGTACAACTTGTGTATCTTTGGCGGCACCTCTGGTGCAGGTATTTTTGTTGCCCAGTTTTTTGGGGGCGGCAACCACAGGGGTGTGCGCTCGGCATTTCAGTTTAAGCTGATTGTCGCCTTGATTGTCACCGTGGTGGCAGAGTTGATTTTCATCTTTGCCGGGCCGATGCTGATCCAGTCATTCCTGCATGAGGGCAGCGCCACGGGCAATATCCAGGCCACGATGGTCTACAGCCGCCAGTACATGCTCATCATGCTCGTTGGTTTGCCTGCCATGGCGCTGAGCCAGTGCTACACCAGTACGCTGCGTGAGACCGGGCAGACGGTGCTGCCTATGGTGAGCGGCATCGCCGCCGTTCTGGTCAATCTTTGCTTTAACTACATTTTGATCTATGGTAAATTTGGCGCCCCTGCCATGGGGGCATCCGGCGCAGCTGTTGCCACGGTTCTCTCTCGTTATGTGGAGCTGACAATCAGTGCCGTTTGGACCCATCGCCATACGGCTCAGGCGCCGTTTATTGTCGGGGCCTGGCGCAAGTTGGACATTCCGTCGAATCTCTGCAAGCAGATCATCCGCAAGGGCATGCCGCTGCTGGTCAACGAGTTTCTCTGGTCCCTGGGCATGACGCTGCTGAGCCAGAGCTATTCCACCCGTGGCCTGGCTACGGTCGCGGCCATCAATATCACTAGTACGATTACGCAGTTATTTAACGTCATCTTTATGACTATGGGCAGTTCAGTCTCCATCATCATTGGCCAGAAGCTTGGTTCCGGGGACCTGGAAGGGGCTAAAAAGGAAGATAAACAGCTGATTGCCTTCTCTGTGGCAAGCAGCGTTGCCATCGCATTGCTGCTGCTTGCCTTTGGCCCACTCTTCCCGCGGCTTTATAACACCACTGAGGAGGTCCGCAGCATTTCTACGCAGTTGATCTGGATCGCGGCGGCCCTGATGCCCTTCAACGCGTTTACCCATGCGGCATACTTCACGCTCCGTTCTGGCGGCAAGACAATGGTGACCTTTGTCTTTGACAGCATGTTCGTCTGCGTTGTGATGGTTCCAATTGCCTGGTGCCTGTCCCGTCTGACGGGCTTGCCCATCGTTCCGCTCTACGCAATCTGCCAGGGTTCGGAAATCCTCAAGTGCATCGTCGGCTTTATTATGCTCCGCTCCGGTGTGTGGGTCAATAATATCGTAGCAGATACCATGTAAACAGCTAAAAAGGTGGCATCCCCTAGGGGATGCCACCTTTTTAGTTGAGTTCTAAGTTCTTAGGGAAATATGGATTTGCCTGATCAAAAATAAACTTCTCGCCATAGAGCATATCGTATTCTATGGTCTGCAATGCGTTCTGATAGTCTTCATTTTCTGCATCCCAACGGTACTGCTGATGCAGTGCCGAAATAGAGCCGAGACAGAGTCCCAGCCGTGACTGGACATAGGCTCCCAGCTGATAGGCCTGTAAGTCGAGATCCTGCTTTTCAAGGCCGAAGTTGCTCCAGATGACGTATTCCGTCTGGAATTGATCCCCAGTGTCCAGCAGCGTCTCATCGATATTCAGGCTGGGCAGGTGATCTCCAAAGAGGACGACGACGGTGCGTTCTCTGCGCTTGGCAAGGGCACTTAACAGCTCGCCGATGAAAGCATCCGTCCCGGAGAGCTGCTCGGCGTAGTAATCCCAAGCTTGCTGAATGGCCTCCTCATCTGTTTCGGGGGCCTCTGCTTCCTCCTGGCCAGGTAGGTCGGTATATTTGCCATGGGCTTGCACCGTAATGGTATAGATGAAGTCTTGCTCTGGAGTGGCATCTAGAACCTTGATCACCTCATCAGTTAAGACATCGTCCTTTGCCCAGCCTGTAGGAGTCGTGGATACATCCTCCATATCCTCAAGAGATATAAAGCGGTCAAAGCCCAGGTTGCCAAAGACCGTATCACGGCCGTAAAAACTGCGGATGTGATTATGTATTGCAGTGGAAGTATATCCAATCTCGTCGAAGCTGTAGGCCAAACTTTCGCAGGTTTGATCCAGCAGAACGGTCTTATAGGGGTACTCTCCTGCACCAAAGTGATCCAGGTTCATACCTGTCAGGACCTCAAACTCTGAATTTGCTGTGCCTGCACCAATGGATGGCATAGAGAGATAGCCAGAGGAATAGGCGGTCTTTAGGCCGTTAAACACCGGAGTAGGGTCGTAGCCCAGGTTGATGCCTGCGTAGCGTCGGGTGTCAAAGAAGGATTCCAGCTGGATAAAAATGACGTTGACGTTCGAGTTATCTTCTTCAACGAGCAAATCGTCGCAAATCTCATCCACCAGTTCCTCTGAGTAGTCCTCCGGTTCCGAGACGCCACGGTCAATGACGCTGGTGGAGAAACAGTAGGCAAAACCCAGGTCGTCGTAGGCTACAGCCAGGTTACCAAACCTGTTGTCCATTGCTTTTGCTGTGATGCTGCCGGCGACGGCGACAACAACTGCCACCACGATGAGGCTGATACCCGCCCGCAGAGGACGGATGCGCTCCTTAGGGCACTTGCGCCACAAAAGCACAGCCAGACTGATCACGACCACAAAACCCAGAAGAATCAAGATGATCTGGATGGGGGAGAGATAGTTGTTTACCATTTTCAGTGCTGTTCCCGCCAGAAGCAGGTCAATCATGCCAAGTGGAGTGGTCCGATAGCTGAGTACAACGAAATTTGCCACGCCCAAGCCCAACCATATCTCGCAGATGATGTACATGACAAAACGTTGACGCCTTGCCAATAGTGCAGGAAGCAGGGTAAGGCAGACAATCAAGGCATTTAGGAGAAACACCAGAGGGGAATGGAGCATAAACAACACTGCGTCGATCAGACCGCGGCGGTTGAGGATTTCGAGGATCACAGTCAACGCCAACGCCAACAGCGGCAGGGCCAAAAAAGGGCGCGCATGGAGCCATTGCAGCGCCGAAGAGAGTTTTAATTTGACTCGCGTAAGAGTTGCCATGGAATAGGGCCTCGCTTTCAGAGGATTGCGGAGATATTATAGCACAGTCTGCGCGAGATTTTAAGTGAGAAATCGTTGAATTCTTATTAAGATTAATGAAAAACCCGCCATGCAAAGCATGGCGGGTAAAACTTATTTCTGAAGATCAGGTAAAATGCTGTAATAGAAGTCTAAAGACTCCGGATTGAGCAGCGCGTCGCGATTGGTGACCTTGCGGCCATTGATGATGTTGGTGACGGCGCTCTCAACTTTTTTGCCGTTGAGGGTCTTGGGAATGTCGGGCACCTGCACAATCACGGAAGGCACATGGCGCGGGGAGGCGTTGGTGCGCAGGATGGTGCGGATATCCTTCTGGATACGATCATCCAGTGTGATGCCATCCCGCAGGAGCACGAAGAGCAATACACGCTGGTCACCGTGATAGTCCTGCCCGATAGCGAGGGAGTCAAGCACCTCAGGCAGTTTCTCTACCTGGTTGTAGATCTCAGCGGTGCCGATACGGACGCCGGAGGGCTTGAGCACGGAGTCGGAGCGGCCGTAGTAGGTGACGCCGCCGGTGTCAGAATGGAAGACGACATAGTCCCCGTGGCGCCAGACGCCGGGGAAGTCGCGGAAGTAGGCATCCATATAACGCTCGCCATCCGGGTCATTCCAGAAGCGAAGCGGCATGGAGGGGACGCTCTTTTCACAGACTAGCTCGCCCTGCTCATCCCACATATGCTTGCCGCTGTCGCTGTAGCAGCGAATGGCCATGCCCAGGCCGGGGCCCTGCAGCTCGCCGGAGTAGACCGGGCTGAGGGGGTTGCCGGTGTTAAAGCAGCCATTGATATCCGTGCCGCCAGCGATGGAGTTAAAGTGGAGGTCCGCCTTGATCTCCCGATAGACATAGTCAAAGCCGTCATCAGACAGCGCCGAGCCGGTCTGGCTGATGGCGCGCAGCGCGCTGAGGTCAGCATTGGCCTTGGGGCTGAAACCCTCAGCCAGCAGTGCGTGGATATAGCTGGCAGAGAGACCGAAGACGGTGACCTTCTCTTCTTCAAGCACCTTCCAGATGGCAGCGCTGTTGGGGTAGGAGGGATTTCCGTCAAAGATGACCAGGGAAGCGCCGGTGCCAATCCCGGCCAACATCCAGTTCCACATCATCCAACTGCAGGTGGTGATGTACAGCATGCGGTCGCCGGCCTTCAGGTCGTTGTGCAGGACCAACTCCTTGAGCTGGTTCAGCAGCAGACCGCCGGCGGACTGCACCATACACTTGGGTTTGCCGGTGGTACCA
Organism: uncultured Oscillospiraceae bacterium; assembly: GCA_944385195.1. Classification (GTDB taxonomy): domain Bacteria; phylum Bacillota; class Clostridia; order Oscillospirales; family Oscillospiraceae; genus RUG11142. Next base: position 6,617 of record CALWWH010000200.1, read on the forward strand.
GAGGAGAACATGACCACCAGCGGATGCTGCGCAGGCAGCTGCTCAAAAACAAAAGTTTCAGGCATTGCAGCCAAAAAGTCCTCCCAGCGCACACCATTGGGAACGGCGGCGACCTCGGCGGGGTCGCCGGCGTAATGGACAACGATGACCTTTTTGACCGAGGGCATGTTGTTTACCAGAGCGGTGGCGTTGGGCAGCACGTTGAAGGTCTTGCCCTTGTAATAGTAGCCGTCGGCGGTGATGAGCAGCTTAGGTTCTACTTGCCCCAGACGGTCAGTAGCGGCCTGAGGGCCAATATCAGTGGCGCAGGAGCACCAGATGGCGCCGATAGACGCCGCAGCCAGCATGGCAATGCCGGTCTCGGGCAGGTTGGGCATATAGGCAGCGATGGTGTCGCCAGGCTCAATACCCTCCCTGCGGAAAGCAGTAGCCATACGGACCACCTGGCTGTAGACCTCGTCGGCGCTGTATTCACGGCGAACCTGGTTCTCACCCCGGAAGATCAGCGCGGGCTGTGTGCCGTGGCAGTAGCGGAGCATATTTTCAGCGTAGTTGAGGACTGCACCGGGAAACCAGTCGGCGCCGGGCAGCTTCCTGACGTCATCGACGATTTTTTCATAAGGTTTGGAGGCGATGATATCCAGGAAGTCCCAGCAGGTAGCCCAGAAATCCTCTAAATGCTCCACGGACCACAGCTGTAGCGCGCGGTAGTCGCGGATGTTCAGTGCATAGCGGCGGTTGACCTCCTGCATGAAGGCGTACATACGAGAGCCTTCCATCTGTGCCTGGGAGGGCTGCCAGAGCAGTTTTCTCATGGGTGTGACGTCCTTTCCGTCTTATTTTAGACCCAGAATTTGGCGGGCCTCGTCGGGCGTGGCAACTTCCAGGCCAAACTCCTCAATGACGCGGCGGGCACGTGCGACAAATTGCATGTTGCTTTCGGCCAGTTGATGGTAAGCGTACTCGACGTTATCCTCCATGCCCACGCGCAGATGGCCGCCCAGGGCGACTGTGGCGTACATGATGGGCATGGAGCTGGCGCCGACGCCAAAGGCGCTCCAGGTAGAGCCGGGGGCGACCTCGTCCATGGTCTCCTTCATGAAGACCAGATTCTTGACGGTGCCGGCGATGCCGTTGGCGACGCCCATGCACAGCTGGAAGTGGACAGGCGCCTTCAAGACGCCCTTTTTGAGGAAGTACTTGGCGTTGTAGATCATGCCGGGGTCAAAGACCTCAACCTCCGGCTTCACACCCAGTTCCTGCATCAGCAGACCGGACTTGGTCAGGAAGGAAGGGCTGTTTTCAAAGATGCTCGAGTGGCTCCAGTTCATGGTGCCGCAGTCAAAGGTGGCCAGCTCAGGTTTGAGCTCTTGCATAGGCAGCAGACGAGTTTCCTCAGTGGCGTTCAGGTCGCCGGAGGTGGTGGTGTTGATGATGATATCGCAGTCCTCATGGGCGCGGATCAGCTTAATGGTCTCACGGAACTTCTCAATGTCCATGGTGCCGTTGCCGTCATCGTCACGCATGTGCAGGTGGCAAATGGAGGCGCCCAGCTTCCAGCACTGGTAGACGTCTTCAGCAATTTCAGCGGGGGTCAGGGGGACATTGGGGTTGTTTTCCTTCTTGGGCCAAGCGCCGGTGGTGGCGATGGTAATGATTCTCTTGTTCTTCAGGTCAGCCATGGTGAATAGACCCCTTTCGTAAAAAATACAGACAAACAGGGGAGGCGAAGCTCCCCTGTATGCTGATAAAAAACCTTACTTGTTGCAGCATTTGTTGCGGCTGAACAGTTTCTGCATATATTCCAGACCGCTGCCGCCGTTGCCGGACTCTTCTTCGTAGCCGGTGCCGCCGTACTTGTAGGTTCTGGTGGGGACGCCGGGAACCAAATCGTCCTCGTCAACCTCGGCCACACAGCGGGCCATGGAACCGTCGCCCATGTACCAGCGCAGGGGGAAGCAGTTGAAGCGGAACCACTTGCCGGGCTGAATCTGATCCAGATCGCCGCCCAAGTTCTCGACGCCGACAATGCCGTGGCCCAGCATGGTCTTATGGCAGGGCTCCCAAGTGCCCCAGCAGCCGACATTCTCGAGCTCACCGAACTTCTCCATGTAGGCTTCTTCACCGTGCAGACGAATGTACTCGAACTTGTCAAACTCCGCGTATGCTTCCTCGCCGAACAGCATCTTATACTCCTCGGTGATGGGGTTGCCGGTAGCGCCCAGCAGGTTCATGCGGGTCATGCCGTTGTTGCCCATAGCGGTGTGCAGGGGATGATCCAGCGCCTGAGAGTCCATAGCGACGCACTTGAGGCCGTGCTTGACGAACCACTTGCCAGCCTCGACGCCGGTGCCGGCGGCATAGTGATAATACGCCTTAGAGTCGTCAAACAGGCGGTGCATACCGGTGTTCAGGCACAGCACCTTGCCCTTCAGATCGGCGGGATTGACGCCGTACTTCTGGCAGGCGGCATCCAGATGCTTGTCGGTGATCAGGCCCCAGGGCTCGATGTCGATGTACAGAACAACCGCCTCGCCGGTGTAGGCGTCGACAGGCATCTCGTGGGTGTAGCGGGCGCGGCGGCCGTCGAACTCATACTCCATGACGTGGCGGGGTGCGTCACAGTGCGTGCCGGTGTGCATGGTGCAGGTGATCTTCTGGGTCAGAACGCCGCCCTTGGCC
>CALWWH010000201.1 GCA_944385195.1 uncultured Oscillospiraceae bacterium
GCACGACCAATGTGCCGCGGGAGCCTGCTGCGCCGCAGGAGCCCAATGTGCCGCAGGAACCTGCCGCGCCGCAGGAACCTGCGCCGTCCCAGAGCCCCCAGAGTGAGTTGGATGCCCGCCGCCAGGAGCTGGAGAGCCAGAAAAGCCAGCTGCAAAGCCACATCCAGAAGCTCAGAGAAAAACAGGACGAGAACCTGGAGGACGCATTGGAGGTCCTCGAGGACGAGCTGGAGGCTCTGGAGGATGAGCTTGAGGCCCTGGAGGACGAAAGAGAGGCGATGCGGGAGGAGGCCGAAGGTCTGCACTTCCAAATCAACATTCCCAACGTTAAGATTCCGGATATCAAGATTCCGGATATCAAGATCCCAGATATCAAAATCCCCGACATCAAGATCCCGGACATCAAGCTTCCCGATTTTAGCGGCGAGAACTCCCGGTTCCATCGCCGCCATCTGACAGCGGGGACCGCCACGGTACGCCAGCTGCGGGTCATCGACGACAACAACGGCGTGCAGATCGAAACCTCCCCGGACGAGAGTATCCATCTGCGCTGGAGTGAGAACGCCAGCCACAAGTACGACGTCACCGGCGAGGGCGGCATCCTGGTCCTGGAGCATCAGCGGACGAATTTCCTCGAGCGGATGTTCGCCGCCAGCCGCCGGGACAAGGTTGTGGTGCAGCTGCCCGCAGGCTTTGCCGGTGCGGTGGAGATCAACACCACCAATGCCAGCATCAAGGGCGAGAAGCTGCAGCTGGCCGGACCTGTGGTGCTGATCACGAGAAACGCGAAGATCGACCTGGAAAACGTCGCCGCAGGCCAGCTCCGCATGGACACCAGCAATGCCAAGCTGACGCTGGAGAAGGTCAGCGCAGAGAACATTGAGCTGCACACCAGCAACGCCCCCATCAGCGTAGAGCGTGTGACGGCCCAAACCCTCTACGCCAAAACCAGCAACGGCGCCATCAAGACCGAGGGCCTTGACGCCCAGGCGGTGGATCTGACCACCAGCAACGGCGCCATCAGCGGCGAACTGGCGGGCAAGCCGGAGGACTACAGCGTTGAAAGTGCCACCAGCAACGGCAAAAACCGCAACCCCACCCGTCCTGGAGGTCAGCGCAGGCTCCGCCTGAAGACCAGCAACGGCGGCATCAACCTGGAATTTTTGGGATGAGCGAGGGAAAAGACCAGCCTTCGATCCGGCCCTATCTGCGGCAGTTCTACCGCGGCAATTGGGGGTATTTGGCCCTGGCGCTGCTGCAGGCCCCAGTGGCCACGGCGTGCGGCCTGTCCTTTGCCTGGCTGCTCCGGGAATGCACCGATCTGATCGGCGGGGCAGAGCAGCGCTTCGGATTGGCTGGACTGGTCTGGGTTGCGCTGGCAGCCATCGGCCTGGATCTGCTCAGCAGCGCCCTAGCCTATGTCTCCAAGCCGCGCTTTGTCGCCAAGGCCTCGGCCCAATACAGAAAATTTGTCTTTGAGAGGCTTTCCGAAAAGGGAATTGGCGCCTTTTCCGCAGAGAGCAGTGCCCTCTATCTCTCCGCGCTCTCCAATGACATGAGCGCCATCGAAAAAGGCTGCCTGACAAACCTGTTTGTACTCATCAGGCAGTCGATGGGATTCTGCGCAGCGCTGGCTATGATGCTGTACTATAGCCCCCTGCTCACAGGGGTCTCCGTGCTGCTGGCTGTGCTGCCGGTGCTGGCTGCGATGCTGACGGGAAAACTGCTCGTCGGGGCGGAAAAGCTGCTCTCCGGGAAAAACGAGCAGTATGTCTCCGTGCTTCGAGACTGCCTGAGCGGATTTTCAGTCGTGAAGGCTTTTGGCGCCCAGCGGCAGGTCGGCAAACTCTATGCAGCGCAGCTGGACGAGGTTGCCAAAGCGCAGGAGCACAGGAGTAAGATCACCATTGTGGTGAACGCCTGCGCTGATTTGACTGCGGATCTACTGCAAATCGGCGTGTTTCTCGTGGGCGCGTGGCTGGCACTCTCTCGCGGGGAGGTCTCGGCCGGCACCGTGCTGGCCTTCGTCCAGCTGCTGAACTATGTGATTAGCCCCATCCGGCTGATCCCCACGGCACTGGCAGAGCGCAAGGCCGGCCGGGCCCTGATCCGGAGGCTGGCGGCGGCCCTGGAGAGCAACGTCCGCCAGGAGGGCGGCCAGGTGAAAACTGCGCTCTGCGAGGGAATCCATATTCGCGATCTCTCCTATGGCTACGAGCCCGGAAGCCCCGTCCTGCACCGGCTGAGCTTCGACTTCGAGGCGGGCAAGAGCTACGCCATTGTTGGCGCCTCCGGCAGCGGCAAGTCCACCCTGCTGAACCTGCTGATGGCCTCCTCCTCCGGCTATGAGGGCCAGATCACCTACGATGAAACGGAGCTGCGGCAGATGGCCAGCCAGGCGCTCTACCAGCTGGTCTCGCTGATCCAGCAGAACGTGTTCATCTTCAACGCATCCATCCGGGATAATCTCACCATGTTCTCCGACTTCCCGGAAGCGGAGGTGGAGCAGGCCATCCAGCGCTCCGGCCTGTCTGGGCTGATCGCCCAGCGCGGCGAGGGCTACCTCTGCGGCGAGAGCGGCAGCGCCCTCTCCGGCGGCGAAAAACAGCGCATCTCCATCGCCCGTAGTCTGCTCAAGCAGACACAGGTGCTGCTGGTGGACGAGGCGACCGCTGCCCTGGATGCGCAGACGGCCTATCAGGTCAGCAGCGCCATCCTGGACATTGAGGGCCTGACACGCATTGTTGTAACCCATGCGCTGGATGCGGCGCTGCTGCGGCGCTACGACTGCATCCTCGCGATGAAAAACGGACAGATCGCCGAGGCGGGCGATTTTGAGAGCCTGATGGGGCGGAAGGGGTACTTTTATTCGCTCTTTACCGTGTCCCAGTGAGGAGGTTCGGCCCAACAGACGGCGGAGAAACTCCCAAGCATACAGTTCAAACCGGCCCGGAACCGCTGCTTTGGCGGCTCCGGGCCGGTTTTTGGGCGGCGGGAAGTATATATAGTAAACAAAATGCAGACAAGATAACACTACGGATTTAAACATATTGACAAATACGGAATTAAATGGTATAATTTTATTAAGAAACATTGATTTTGATAAAGTCGCTGTTTCCGACACAGTCTTGGCCAAATCTGTGGAGCAAGCCAACCGTCAACCAATGTGAGATGAAAGGGCGCGCGGGGCTCCCGGACCGACTTGCAGCACGGAGGTGTATGCGATGAAAAAATTATGTTGGGCGCTGGTTTTTGCCCTGCTGCTGACGCTGTTTACCGGCTGCGCACCGCAGACGGCGGAGAACCCGGACCCGCCTGCGGCAGAAGCGGCAGAGCCGCCTGCGGCAGAAGAGGCGGAGGACGCCGCGCCTTCGGCAGAAGAGACCCCAGCCGCTCCGCCGGCTGAGGCGGCCGAGCCGGCCCAGAGCGCCGAGCCGCTGACGCTGCGAATGGCTGCGTGGATGCAGTCGCCGCAGCTTACCAATATCCTCCAGCTCTATCAGCAGCTGCACCCGGAGATTCAGATTGAGGCGACGTATTTTTATGACCCCCAGGCCGGGGATGACTTTGAGGCGTCCATTACCCGCGTGGCGGCGGAGCTTTTAGTGAACAAAGACTTTGACCTATATGCGCTGAACAGTCTGAACGTTACGGGCCTGAGAAACGCCGGCCTGCTGGCGGATTTGAGACCCTATATGGCGGCAGATGAGAGCTTCCGCGAGGAGGACTATCTGATGCACATTTGGAATCTGTTTGACGTAAGCGGGAGCTTGTATCAATTTGTCCCCTGCTTTGGCATTTACGGCCTGTACGGGCCCCAGAGCGTCCTGGGCAACAGCAGAGGATGGACTTA
>CALWWH010000202.1 GCA_944385195.1 uncultured Oscillospiraceae bacterium
CGGGCGTGGTGATGCCCTTGCCGCGCTCCTTGCACTCGCGGATGATGGAGGCGGCGGACACGTCGCGCGTCTCCAGCGGGTGCATGAAGGCCTCGCCCTCGGCGTTGATGAGCATGGCGCCCATGGAGCGCACCTTCTCGGTGACCAGCGCGCCGTAGATCTGCGCGGGGAAGGCCGCGCCGGTGGGATGGTATTGCAGGGTGTCGGGATAGAGCAGCTTCGCCCCCAGGCGGTAGCCCAGGACCAGGCCGTCGGCCGTGGCGCCGTAGTGGTTGGAGGTGGGGAAGCCCTGGTAGTGCATCCGGCCGGCGCCGCCGGTGGCCAGGATGACGGTCTTGGCCCGGACGACCAGCAGCTCCTTGGTCTCCATATTTTGCAGCACAGCGCCGGCGCAGCGGCCCTGGTCATCCTTGAGCAGCTCGATGGCTGCGGTGAAGTCCACCACGGGAATGCCGCGGTTGAGCACCTCGTCGCGCAGGGTACGCATGATCTCGGCGCCGGAATAGTCCTTCGCCGCGTGCATCCGCTTGCGGGACGTGCCGCCGCCGTGGGTGGTGATCATGGTGCCGTCGGCGTCCTTGTCGAACTCGACGCCCAGCTCGTTGAGCCAGCGGATGGCCTCGGGGGCCTCGGTCACCAGCTTGGCCAGCAGATCCTTCTGGGCTGCAAAGTGGCCGCCGCCGTAGGCGTCCAGGAAGTGCTGCGCGGGGGAGTCATTGGGCTTGTCGGCGGCCTGGATGCCGCCCTCGGCCATCATGGTGTTGGCATCGCCCATGCGCAGCTTGGTCACGATCATGACCTTGGCTCCGGCATTGTCGGCCTCGATGGCAGCGGAGGTGCCTGCGCCGCCGGCGCCGATGATCAGCACGTCGGTGTCGTAGTCCGGGTGCTCCAGATCCAGGGTCTTGCCGGCCAGACGGGAGTGGGCCTCCAGCAGGTCGGCCAGCTCCAGAGGCACCTTTTCGCCCTTATTGGGGCCAATGGCCAGGGCGCGGAACTGATTGTCGCGGTAGTCGGGGTGGTAGGTGCGCAGGAGCTCATCTTTCTCCTCCGCGGTCATGCGGCGGGGGTCCAGTTTGATATTTTCTGCGCGGGCCGCCTCCACCAGCTTGATGGACTCCTGCATGGCTTTGTCAAGATACATCTCACAGACCTCCTTACTTTTCGATCTCGCGGTGGTTGTAGAGCTCCTGGATTTCCTCCAGAGGCTTGCCCATCAGATCCTCGATGAGCTTTTCGAACACGCCCTCGTTGACCTCCTGCACCCGCTGATACAGGTGCTCGCTCTTGGGGGCGATGTACTTGCCGTTGAGGCGGCGGGCCAGCATGGCCACCTGGGGGTGAGAGATGCCGGCGGGGCAGCGGGAGGAGCAGACGCCGCACATGACGCAGTCAAAGCTCTCCTCGGCGCATTTCTCATACTCGCCGCGCTGGGCGTAGGCGATGTACTGCATGACGTTGAGGCTCTGGGTGCAGGCCTTGGTGCAGGCGTTGCAGCCGACGCAGGAGTAGATCTCCGGATAGAGCTGCATCATGATCTGCTGGGTCGGCTTGACCTCGTTGATATCGTAGACCTCCTTCACCAGGGGGAAGAAGGGCAGGGTTGCCACGTACATATTGTCCTCAACCTTGGTGCTGCAGGCCAGGCAGGCCTTGAGCTCGCGGTCGCCGGCAATGCGGTAGATGGTCGCGCAGGCGCCGCAGAAGCCGTTGCGGCAGCCGCAGCCGCGCACCAGCTGGTAGCCCGCGTACTCCATGGCCTCCATGATGGTCAGGCTGGCGGGAACCTCATACTGCTTGCCGTACAAATAGACTTTTACCATTTCTTCCATTGTACCTACTCCTTAATACTCATCCGGCAGCTCGTCGAGCTGATCGAACCGGAAAACTGGGCCGTCCTTGCAGACGTACTTGTCGCCGATGTTGCAGCGGCCGCACTTGCCGAGGGCGCACTTCATGCGCAGCTCCATGGTGGTGTAGACCTGCTCGCGGGCAAAGCCCATGTCCATGAGGCCTGCCAGGGTGAACTTGATCATGACAGGGGGGCCGCACATGACGACAGTTTTGGAGGTATCAAAGCCCAGTTCCTGGACATAGTTGGGCACAAAGCCCACATGGCCGTCCCACTCGGGCTGGGCGTTGTCGATGGTCAGGTGGACGCTGATGCCGTCTTCTTGGCACCACTGGTCGATGATCTCTTCAAAATCGACCAGGTCTGCCTTAGACCGGGCACCGTAGACGATGTCGATCTTGCCGTAGCGGTCGCGATAGTGGCGGCAGTAGTTGATGACCGAGTGCAGGGGCGCCAGGCCGATGCCGCCGCCAATGAAGAGCAGGTCCTTGCCCACAAAAGCAGTGTCCACCGGGAAGCCGTTGCCGTAGGGGCCGCGGATGGTGACCTGCTTGCCCTCCTCCATGGCGTGGAGCCACTCGGTGACGCAGCCGCACTTTTTGATGGAGAACTCGATATAGTCCTCCTGCGTCGGGGAGGAGGTGATGGAAAACAGCGCCTCGCCGACGCCGGGCATGGAGAGCATGGCGCACTGGCCGGGGATGTGCTCAAAGGGCTTCTTGCCGTCCAGGCCCACCACGCGGAAGGTCTTGACGTCCGGGGTGTCCACCCGGATCTTGGTGACGACAGCGATCACAGGGATCAACGGATCATGTCTCATTTCTGTTCCTCCCCCAGTGCTTTCATAACTTTGACAATGTTCATGTGGATGGGGCACTTTTGCAGGCAGCGGCCGCAGCCGACGCAGCCGTAGACGCCCTCGTTGTTCTCGGGGAAATAGAAGAGCTTGTGCATAAACCGCTGGCGGAAGCGCTCTTTCTGGGTGGGCCGGGGCTGGCCGGCGGACATCTTGGTGAAGTCGGAGTACATGCAGCTGTCCCAGCAGCGGAAGCGGCGCACAGTCTGGCCGTTTTTGAACTCCTGAATGTCGTAGCACTGGCAGGTCGGGCACACGAAGGTGCAGGTGCCGCAGCCCAGGCAGCTCTCAGACAGCTCCGCCCACTTGGGCGAGGCAAAGAGCTCCATCATGTGCTCGCCGCCGAAGCCCTCGGTGCGCAGGCCGGCCAGGGGCAGCTTTGCCAGGATGGCGCGGGTGGCCTCCTGCTGGGCCGCCACGGCCTCCTCGCCGCCGTCTGCAAAGCAGGATAGGCTCTCGGTCAGGGCCTCGCCCTTGGGCGTGTTGGCGCGCCAGTAGAGCTGCTCGTCGTCCATCCAGCAGGTGACATCCCCGGCGGGGTTGGCCGCGTCGATGCCAAAGGTGCCGCAGAAGCAGGTCTCGCTGGGGCGGCGGCAGGCCATGGTGACCACCGTGGCGTGCTCCCGCCGGGTCTGGTAATAGGTGTCCGCCGGCTCAGCCAGGAAGACCCGGTCCAGCACGTCGAAGCTGCGGCAGTCGCAGGCGCGGACGCCGAAGAGGACAAAGTCCTCCGTCACGTCGCGGGTCTCGAGGATCTCCAGCTGTTTGCCGCTGACCTTGAAGCCCACCAGATTCTCCACCTGGGGGAAGAAGAGGTCCTTGGCGCTGCGGGCTGTGTTGAGCTTGCTGCTGAGCCTCAGGCCCTCCTGCCAGGGCGTGAACCGGGCCTGGCCGCCAGCGTCCTCGGCGGGGATATAGAGCTTCTGCGCGGCGGAAATGGCCGCGAAGAGCGCATCGAGTTTGGAAAGGGACAGCGTTTTCATGCCTTGCCACCTCTCTCATGTACAATAGACGGCTCTGCGTCATCTGTGGTGTAGTCCATCAGAGGGGGCTTGGTCTCAAAGTCCGCGCCGGCCTGATAGGAGCCGTAGAGCTCGTTGATGTCCTTGATGAACTTGCGGTTGAGCAGATGCAGGGGGATGTGCTGCGGGCAGACGCGGGAGCACTCGCCGCAGTCGGTGCAGCGGGAGGCCACGTGGAAGGCCCGGATGATGTGGAACAGGTTCTCCTCAAAGGAGTCCGCGGCAGCCTTATTCTGGATGCCGGAGGCGGGGTTATCGAAGACGCACTTCTCGCAGCTGCATGCCGGGCAGACATTGCGGCAGGCGTTGCAGCGAATGCAGCGGGAGAGCTCTGCGCGCCAGAAGGCGAAGCGCTCCTCCGGGCTCATGGCCTCCAGCTCCGCGACTTTGGCAAAGCGGTCGCCCTCGGGAACTTCCTCGCCCTGCTGGCCGATGAGCTCGTCAAAGTCGACGATCTTGTGGCTCTTGCAGACGGTGCAGCGCTCCAGCAGAGCATCGGCCTTGTTCATCGTGCCGCTGCCGTAGATGGTCTGCACCCGCAGGGTCCGGCCTTCTTCCTCCACGGCAGTGATGCCGTCAAAGCCTGCCTGGCGGATCTTCTCCGGGTCGCACATGCCCTCGCACTGGACGCCCACGGCGTAGACGTTTTCGCGGAGGATGCGGTGCTCCTTTTGCAGCTGCACGAAGGAATAGCTGTCGCAGGGCTTGAGGAACGCCGCGACCTTGCCGCCCTTGCGGGACTCGGCAATGAGATATTTGGACAGGTTCGCGCCGGAGAAGACGCTGTAGACAAACTCGCGCTCAATCTCCTCCTGGGTTTCAAAGACGGCGGGCGTCAGGTCGTAAAAAAACTCGCCCATCTTCCAGCCCAGGACGCGATCCACCTGACCGCTGCGCAGCAGCTCGATGGCCTTTTGTTTGATC
>CALWWH010000203.1 GCA_944385195.1 uncultured Oscillospiraceae bacterium
TCTGGTCACCAGCGGGGCGCCAATCCAGAACGCGCCTCCGGAGCTTTTCGGCCACGAGCTGGCCGGGAAAACGATTGGCCTGGTCGGAACCGGCGACATTGCCCGCCGGGCAGGCCGCATCTTTCGGGAGGGGTTCCGCGCCAAGGTCATCGGCTACTCCCCCTCTCTGACCCCGGAAAAGGCCGCCGGCTGGGGCATTGGCTACTGCGCCTGCCTCAGCGAGGTCTTGGAGCGCTCCGATGTGGTGAGCATTGGCGTGCGCCTGAACGACCAGACGCGCGGACTGATCGACGCGGCTGCGCTGCATCGCATGAAGCCTACGGCAGTCCTCATCAACACCGCCCGCGGCGGTGTTGTTGACGAGGCGGCCTTGTATCAGGCCCTAAGCTGCGGAACGATTGCCGGCGCTGCCTGCGACGTCTTCCTCCGCGAGCCTCCAACTCCGGACAACCCCCTGGTTGGCCTGCCCAACTTCATCGCCACCCCGCATCTGGGTGCCAACACCGACGAGGCACTCCGCCGCGTGGGCATGACTCTGGTGGAGGAGCTCTTCCGGGTTATGGATGGCGCGGCCCCGGCCAGCCCCTGCATATGAAAAGAGACCTCCCCCCAGGGAGGTCTCTTTTACTGCCCCTCAAGCTCCTGCATGATCGCCGTCAGCACGGCGCTGACAATGGGGATACAGGTCTCACTGCCTGCGCCGGCGTTTTCCACCACCACAACGAAGGCCAAGGGATAGCTCTCGTCCTGCACAAAGCCTGCAAACGTGGCATGGGGAAGCGCACCCTCCTGCTCTGCCGTGCCGCTCTTGGCGCCAACGATCTGGGCGGGAAAGTTCCGGCTGCCGTAAACCGTTTCCACGTTGTTTACCATCAGGGCCGCCAGGGTCTGGGCGGTGTCCTCCTCCATGATTCTGGGCAGCAAGGTGGTTTTGGCCTGATAGCTTTGGTCTACCGAGGCCACCAAATAGGGCTGTGCCGCCTGTCCGCCATTGGCAATGGCCCCGACAAAGGTCAAAAACTGCACTGGATTGATCAGATCGGTGTGCTGTCCGATCCCCGCCCAGGCCAGATCCCAGTTGTCTGCTCCCGTTAGATCAAAGCTGCCCGCAGCCGTGCGCAGGCCGTCGAAACTAAGGCTGGAGGTGATGCCCAAGCGCTGCGCCGTCTGCGTCAGCGTCTCGGCCCCCAGCTCCACCGCCAACTGACCAAAGGCCACGTTGCAGCTCTTAGCCAGTGCCGTGGCAAGGTCTATGGTTCCGTGGACGTTCAAGCAGTGAACCTCCCTGCCGTCAATTGTCGTCACGCCGTTACAGGTATATGTCTTTGTCTGCCAGTCCGGCATGGTTTCGATGGCTGCAACCATAGTCACCAGCTTGAAGATGCTGCCTGGAGAATAGCTGGCCGCCAGGGGCCGGTTGATGTAAACGCCGTCGTATTGGCCGGTGGTGTCATTCTCCACGTCGGGCATATGGTCGGGGTCGTAGCTGGGAGAGGAGAGTAGGCAAAGCACCTCGCCGCTTTTGTAGTTATACACCGCCACAGAGCCGTGACGGCCATCAAGCGCTTCGTAAGCCGTGGTGTTTGCTAAGGCGCTCAGGCTCAGGGTCATCTCCCCGCCCTCGCTGCCATAGATGCCTCGCACCGGATCAAAACCCGCCATTTGGTCGGCATAGGCGCTGAGCATCGGCGCAGGGATGTAGCCGTAGCGGTCCCCCAGCAGGTGCAGCGTTGCCTTGCGGATGGTCTCGTCGGAGGAGTAAACTCGGCCCTGTTCCTGGTTTTCCAGCAGCAGCGTCCCATTACGGTCCCGGACAACACCCGTGGTCAAGTTGTTGCCGGTGTAGACGTGAGGACTGCCGGGAAAGGTCACACAAACCCCCGCCCGGAGGAGATACTGGACGAAAAAAGCCGTCAGACACCACAGGACCAACAGTGCCAGCAGGATCACGACCTTTGCCCGGCCGGAAACTTTCCTCATAAGCTCTCCTCTCTTAACTGTCTGCGAAGCGCCCGCTTAGAGGGCTCACGGATGGCAAAGCTGGCGCCGCGGCGAGTATCCGCGCCTTTAACGAAGGCCAGCAGGCCCCAGGTGGAGATCATGCTGCTGCCGCCGTTGGAGACAAAGGGGAAGGTCACGCCCGTCAAAGGCAGGTAGTCCACCGTGCCGAAGACGTTGAAGATCGCCCCCACCAGCAGCATTGTCATAGCTGCGCAGGCTCCGATGGCGTAAAAACTGCTGCGAGCCATGCTGCAGGCACGCACAGCGAAGGCCGCCAGCAGGACCACAAAGAGTACCATCATCACCGCCACCAGCAGGCCCCACTCCTCGGCCACAAAGGCAAAGACCAGGTCTGTATCGCTGGCAGCGACATATTTCAGCCAGCCGTTGCCAAGGCCCAGCCCAAACAGTCCGCCGGAAGCCAGGCACATCAGTGCTCTGGTCTGCTGATAACCGCCATCCAGCGCCTGCTCCCAGACGTGGCCCCAGGAGGCGAAGCGGCGGATGGCATAGGGGCGGAAGCTCACCGCCAGCCCGCCTGCCAGGCCCGTTCCGGCGCATATGAGCGCGATGGTGGCAAAGCTGCCGGAGCGCATCAGGGCGATAACCACAAAGGCTGCAAAGAAAATCAGGGCCGTGCCAAAGTCATTCATGAGGGCCAGACACCCGCAGCAGATGCCCGTATAGGCGATGAACATCCATAGGTTTCGCTTGGCCACCAGCCGGTCCATGGTAGAAGTGCCGGCGAAGACAAAGCAGATCTTCAGCAGCTCTGAAGGCTGGAAGGACAGCGGGCCGATGTAAATCCAGTTTTTTGCGCCATAGACCTCTGTCCCGAAGGCCAGATTGAACAGCAGCAGCACAATGCCGCCCGCGGCCGCCAAATAACGCACGCCCCGGGCGCGGCTTAAATCCCGCAGCGCCCAGCCAATGCACAAAAACACCACCAAACCCATCGCCATGGCGATCAGCTGCTTGCTCAGCTCCGACGGGTCATCAGAGGCGATGACCGCCATGCCCAGCGTAGAGAGGAAAAAGGCAATGGTTTCCACTTCAAATGCATGGCGGCGGATGAGCTTCATCAGGAAAAACAGGCCCCACATCATCCCGCACAGCACTGCAAAAGCCATGCCTATACCCATGGCAGCGCCGGGTTGGGCCGTAGCCATCAGCTGCAGGGCGGTAAAGGTCTGGAATACTGTCACCAGCAGCAGCCTCAGCGCCGGCGAGACGTCTCGACCCGCGCGAGTGCGCTTGCTGCGCAGAGACTCCTGCTCCACGTGGGTCAGAGATTCAAAAATCAAACGCTCCTCCCCGATGACCAGCAGGTCGCCGTAGTGCAGCTCCTCCATGATCTCCACCGGCTTGCCGTTGAGGCCAATGCGGTGGCCACCCGCCGGGGCGATGGTCCAGCTGCCGTCGTCATAACGAGTCAGGACACCGTGGAGCCTGGCCACTGAGGCGTCCTCCAGGCAGACGTCACAGCCGGAGCTGCTGCCAATGGTGCTCTCCCAGTGCGTGATCGCATGTTGGGTCTGGTCGCCCATCAGATAG
>CALWWH010000204.1 GCA_944385195.1 uncultured Oscillospiraceae bacterium
GCGTCTGGGTGGCCGCATCCCATCGCCGGCGGGGCGTCGGCCGGCAGTTGGCCCAGGCCTGCAAGGACTGGGCCCGCACCCAGGGCTGCACCGAGTTTGCCAGCGACACCCAGCTGGGCAACACGGCGGGGCAGGCCTTTCACCGGGCGCTGGGCTTCGCCGAGACCGGGCGCATCGTCTGCTACCGTCAGAAGCTTTGACTGCACTTCACCAAGATAAGTCGACATAATATCCTATCTTTTGTGACTTTCCACATACTTTGGCAAAGCGGCGCGATTTTACTTGACTTTTCTCCCAGAGGGATTTATCATAGGCACAAGAATTTTGAGCGAGGAGATTTTTCCCCATGACTACCACCAATGTGAGCGGCCTGTACTTTATCTACTCTTACTTCTTTTTTACCGTGAAGTAAGAGTGATTTCGGCTGCACACAATTGGCACATAGGAGCTCATTCCAGCCAGGCAGTGAAATCACTGTCTGGCTGATTTTTCGTTATTGGAGGTACAAATCATGATTGCAGTATTGAAGCAGGGTGTCTCTCAGGCGCAATTGGACCATCTGAAAGACTGGCTGAGCAGCCGCGGACTGGATGTCCACATCTCCAATGGCCAGTATCAGACCGTAATCGGGCTCATTGGCGACACCAGCCGGGTGGACATCGACCTGCTGCAGGGTCTGGACATTGTCGAGTCCGTCACCCGCATCATCGAGCCGTTTAAATCGGCCAACCGCAAGTTCCACCCGGACGACACCATTATAGAAGTTCCCGGGGCGACGATCGGCGGGGGGCATTTTGCCCTCATCGCGGGCCCCTGCTCGGTGGAGAGCGCGGAGCAGATCACCGCGGTGGCGCAGGCGGTCAAGGCCTCCGGCGCGTCCATTCTCCGGGGCGGCGCCTTCAAGCCCCGCACCTCGCCCTACGATTTTCAGGGTCTGGGGGTCGACGGCCTGGAGCTGCTGGCCCACGCCAAGGAGTCCACCGGCCTGCCCATCATCACGGAGATCATGAACCTCAGCCAGCTGCCCTATTTTGAGAACGTGGACATCATCCAGGTGGGGGCCCGGAACATGCAGAACTTCGACCTGCTCAAGGAGCTGGGCCACACGGGAAAGCCGGTTTTGCTCAAGCGGGGCCTGGCCAACACCATGAAGGAGCTGCTCATGAGCGCTGAGTACATCATGTCCGGCGGCAACGAGCAGGTCATCCTCTGCGAGCGGGGCATCCGCACCTTCGAGACCTACACCCGCAACACGCTGGATCTGTCCGCGGTGCCGATGCTCAAGGAGCTGAGCCATCTGCCGGTGGTGGTCGACCCCAGCCACGCCACGGGGCTGGCCCGCCTGGTGGAGCCGATGGCTCTGGCGGCGGTGGCCGCCGGGGCGGACGGCCTGATGATCGAGGTGCACAATGACCCGGCACACGCGCTGTGCGACGGGCCCCAGTCCCTAACCCCGGAGCAGTTTGACCGGGTCGCGGGCAAGGTCTTCAAGCTGCGGGAGGTTCTGGCGTGAGCGCCGTGGGCGTTGTGGGCCTGGGACTCATCGGCGGTTCCATGGCCCGCGCCTACCACGACGCCGGATACACCGTCCTGTGCCACGACATCGACCAGAGCATTATGGACTACGCCACTCTGGCGGGGGTCTCGGATGGGGCCCTGAGCGCCGAGACCATCCCCCACTGCGGCCTGATCATCGTGGCCCTCTACCCCCACGCCTCCATCGAGTGGATGGAGCAGAACGCGCCCTATATTCAAAAGGGGACCCTCGTCATCGACTGCTGCGGCACCAAGACCACAGTCTGCCAGGCGGGCTTTGCCCTGGCGCAGGAATACGGCTTTGACTTCGTCGGGGGCCACCCCATGGCGGGCACGGAGTTCTCCGGCTTCAAGCACAGCCGCGCCACGATGTTCAAGGGCGCGTCTATGGTCATCGTCCCGCCGGTGTACAACGACATCGACTTTTTCCAGCGGGTGAAGGACGCCCTGGCCCCGGCGCAGTTTGGCCGCATCACGGTCTCCACCGCCGCAGAGCACGACGCCATGATCGCCTTCACCTCCCAGATGCCGCACATTGTCTCCAACGCCTTCATCAAAAGCCCCTTTGCCCGCACCCACAAGGGCTTCTCCGCCGGCAGCTACAAGGATCTGACCCGGGTGGCCTGGCTCAATGAGCAGATGTGGACGGAGCTGTTTTTGGAGAACCGGGACAACCTGCTGCCGGAGCTGGACCATTTTATCACCGAGCTTGGCAAATACCGCAACGCTCTGGCGGCCCAGGACGCGGACACCCTCAAGTCCCTTTTGGCCGAGGGCCGCATCCTCAAGGAGATCGTCGACGGCAAGACCAACTAAGACGAAAGGAGTCCTGTGCATGAAAACAGTACACGTCAGCGCCGGCGGCGGATACGACATTCTCATCCGGCGCGGGCAGCTGGGCGCCTGCGGCGAGGCCATCCGGCAGGCCGCCGGGGGCCAGACCGCCGCTCTGATCGCCGACGGCAACGCCTGGGCCCACTACGGCCCCGCCGTGGAGGACTCGCTCCGGCAGGCGGGCTATCGGGTCTGCCCATACCAGCTCACGCCCGGGGAAGAGAGTAAGAACGGCCAGGAGTTTTTGAGGCTGCTGTCCTTCTGCGCCCGCAATGACCTGACCCGCTCGGACGTCATCGTCGCCCTGGGCGGCGGCGTGGCAGGGGATCTGGCGGGCTTTTTGGCCGCCAGCTACCTGCGGGGCCTGCCCTTTGTGCAGATTCCCACGACGCTGCTGGCCATGGTGGACTCCTCCGTGGGCGGCAAGACGGCCATCGACCTGCCCGAGGGCAAGAACCTGGCGGGGGCCTTTTACCAGCCGAGGCTGGTGCTGTGCGACCCGGACACGCTGGCCACGCTCAGCCCGGAGATTGTCTCCGAC
>CALWWH010000205.1 GCA_944385195.1 uncultured Oscillospiraceae bacterium
GCGCCGCCGGCAAAGCAGCCCCATGCCAATTCACAGCACTGGCAGTGTTCGCTGGGGTGGCCCCTGCGCACGAATGCGCCTCGCGGGGGAGGCGCATTCGTGCGCAGGGGCCTTTGTTCGTTTGGACTGCGTCCGGCGTTTGCCGCTTATTCGACGAAGCCGGTCTCTTTCATGTTGAGATAAGCAGCGGTCAGCGTCTGCTTGGGACTCAGATTTCGCATAAAGTCCTGCTCTAGCTAATCATATGATACCAGCTTTGTCCGGTCATTTGATTGCAAATTCTATTATTATTATTTGATATTCTATCGCTGCAATCTTTTGAGAAATTGCAGCGCTTACGGTACGCAAAAAAGCCACCCAAAACCTACGGTTTTGGGTGGCTTTTGGAGCTGCTACCCAGATTCGAACTGGGGACCTCATCCTTACCAAGGATGCGCTCTACCTTCTGAGCTATAGCAGCAAACGGTATCTTGCTCTGAGAGGTCATCGCTCAGTGCTCCGATATAATACAACGAAAACTGCGATTTGTCAAGCGCTTTTTTTAAAAAACAAAAAATATTTTGGCCGGTAAAAAAGTCAGTTTTAGGGGCAAAAGCCCATGTCGGCGTTGCAAAACAAGTCTGATCGGGATATAATGTAGAGTAGCCGCGTCCACGCGGCGGAAATGAGGAAGACAAATGTCATTAGCTGACTATTGCGCATCCCTGCGCGGCAAGCGCATCGCGGTGGTTGGTCTGGGCGTGAGCAATCAGCCGCTGGTACGGGTGCTGCTGGCCCATGGGCTGGACCTCACCGGCTGCGACCGCCGCAGTGAGCCCGACGAGGCCCTGCAAGCGCTGGCCGACTTGGGCTGCAAATTAAAGCTCGGGGAGGACTACCTCGACGGCGTCGAGGCCGATGTGATCTTCCGCGCCCCCGGCCTGCACCCCGATCAGCTGGCTCATCTGCTCGAAAACGGCGCAGTGCTGACCTCCGAGATGGAGGCTTTTCTGGCCCTGTGTCCCTGCCCGGTGATCGCAGTCACCGGCTCTGACGGCAAGACGACCACCACCACACTGATTTCCGAAATGCTCAAGGCCGAGGGCCGCCGCGTCTGGGTAGGCGGCAATATCGGTACACCCCTATTCGACCGGGTGGATGAGATCCGGCCCTCCGACATGGCGGTGCTGGAGCTGAGCAGCTTCCAGCTGCTGACCATGCAGCAAAGCCCCCAGCGGGCTGTCATCACCAATTTGGCCCCCAACCACCTGGACATCCACCGGGACATGGACGAATATATCCGCGCCAAGGAGAATATCTTCCGTTACCAAAAGCCCGGCGATCTGCTGGTGCTAAACGCGGACAACGCCCTGACCGTGGACGCAGCCCAGCGCGCCGCGGGCGATATCCGCTGGTTCTCCCGGCAGCAGCCGCAGCAGAGCGGCGTCTGGTTCGACGGCGAGGCCATTTTGCGCCATGGCCAGGTCCTGGTCCGCAGAGAGGAGTTCCTTCTGCGGGGCATGCACAATGTAGAGAACTTTATGGCCGCCATCTGCGCGGTGGAGGGCCTGGTCCGCGACGAGACCATCCGCAGCGTCGCCAGCACCTTCGGCGGTGTAGCGCACCGCATCGAATTGGTGCGCATCAAAGACGGCGTCAGCTATTACAACGATTCCATTGCCTCCAGCCCCAGCCGCACCATGGCCGGACTGCGGAGCTTCGACCAGAAGGTCATCCTCATCGCCGGCGGCGCCGACAAGCACATCCCCTACGACGTCCTGGGTCCGGATCTGGTCGCCCACGTCAAAGCCATGGTGCTCACCGGCCCCACCAGCGACGCCATCGAGGCAGCTGCGAAGCACGCCCCCGGCTATGCTCCGGGCGCGCCCGCAATCTACCGGCAGGAGGATTTCCGCGCCGCGGTGGAGCAGGCCGCAGCCCTGGCAGCGGAGGGCGATATTGTCCTGCTCTCCCCTGCCAGCACCAGCTTTGACCGCTTTCGCAACTTCGCCGAGCGCGGCAATGTGTTCAAACAAATCGTAAAGGAGTTGTGACAATGGATCTCAAGCAGAGCCTCTTTGCCCTCAGCAGCGCCATCGGGCCCTCCGGCATGGAGCGTCCCGCCGCCGAGACCGCTGAAAAGCTGCTCTCGCCCCTGGTCGATCAGACCAGCATTGACAGCGCAGGCAACCTCGTCGGGCTGCGCCGCTGCGGCAAAAGAAATGCCAAGCGAGTCCTCCTAGACGCCCATATAGACGAGGTCTCCCTGGTCGTCACTGGCCAAAAGGAGGGCTATTTGACCTTTTCCTGTCTGGGCATCGACGCCCGGCTGCTGCCTGCCAGCACCGTCACGGTGCTGGCTGAGCCCCCCATGCCAGGCATCATCACCTGTCTGCCGCCGGATACGCTCACCGCAGAGGAGCGGGAGAAGCCTTTTGGCGTGGACAAGCTCTACATTGACTGCGGCTTGACCGAGGAGCAGGCCAAGACCGTACTTCCCGGCACTCGCGTGGCCTATGACACCCAGCCCCTGGCGCTGGCCGGGGATACCGTCAGCGGCAAGTCTCTGGATAACCGCGCCTGCTTTCTGGTGCTCCTGCGCGCCATGGAACTGCTGCAGGGCAAGGCCCTCCCCGTGGACGTCGTCGTTCTGGGCAGCGTCCAGGAGGAGACTGGCGGCCTGGGCGCCAAGACCGGCGCATTCTCCCAGATGCCCGATTGGGCCCTAGTTGTGGACGTCACCTTCGCCCACCAGCCCGACGCGCCCCGCAGCGCCACCGTGCCCCTGGGCGGCGGACCCGCCATCGGCGTAGGGCCCCACCTACACCGCAGCATTACCGACAAGCTGCGGGCTCTGGCCCCAGAGGCCACCCTCGAGATTCTCGAGGGCGGCACCGGCACCAATGTCTCCGCCTTCCAGATTGCCCGCGAAGGGATTCCTACGGGACTGATCTCCCTGCCAGAGCGTTACATGCACACGCCGGTCGAGGCCGTCCGGCTGGGCGACCTCGAGTCGAGCGCCAAACTGATCGCCGACTGGGTTGTGTCCCTTGGAGAGGAGGAAACCGTATGAGCCAGATGACAGACACCATCCAAGCATTATGTCAACTCCCCGGCCCCTCCGGCTGGGAGGACGCCGTCCGGGACTATCTCTGCGCCGAGGCCAAGCCCTATGCTGACGAGCTGACCGTCGATCCGCTGGGCAGCGTTCTGGTGTTTAAAAGAGGGCGCAAAAGCCCGCGCAAGCCCGTCATGCTCACCGCTCACATGGATGAGGCCGGCGTGATCATCAAACAGATCGAAGAGGACGGCTTCCTGCGCTTTGCTTTTCTGGGCAGCATTGACCGCCGGGTGGTCATTGGCAAGCGCGTCTGGATTGGCAAAAACCGCGTTCCCGGCGTCATCGGCATGAAGCCCATCCACCTGACCAGCCCCAGCGAGCGCCAGAGCATCCCCCAGACGAAGGAGCTCTATATCGACATCGGTGCGCAAACGGGGGACGAGGCCAGGAAGCTGGTAGCCTGCGGCGAATATGCTGTCTTCGACGGCCAGATCATCCCGCTGCAAAACGACATGATCCGCATGAAGGCCATCGAGGGCCGGGCCGGCTGCGGCATCCTGCTGACGCTGCTGAAGGAAGAGCTGCCCATCGACACCTGGTTCGTCTTCACCGTCCAGCAGGAGGTCGGCTGCCGCGGCGCCTTTGGTGCTGCTTTCAAGCTGCACCCCGGCATCGGCATCGTCGTGGAGGGCGCCGCCGCAGCGGACAGTCCCGCTGGCGCGCGCAAGGGCTGTGCTCCCGGCCGGGGCCCCGTGATCCCCTATCAGGACGGCAGCACGATCTACGACCGCGGTCTGTTTGAGCAGATCACCGGCCTGGCGGAGGCCAACGGCATCCCCTGGCAGGTCAATCCCCTGCTCAGCGGCAGAACCGACGCTTCGGCCATCCAGCGCAGCCGCGAAGGCTGCCGCGTGGCCGCCATCTCCGCCGCCGTGCGCTATATCCGCAGCCCCTCCTGCGTGGGCTGCACCCGTGATTTCGAACAAATGGCGGCATTGCTGCGGCTGCTGCTGGCTGATTTGGAGGTAAAATATGTTTGACCTGCTGAAACAACTGACCACCGCTTACGGCCCCGCCGGCCGTGAGACCGGCATCGCAGAGGTGCTCGAAACGCTCTGCGCACCCTTCGCCCAGTGCAGCCGCGACGCCATGGGCAACCTCATCGCCCACAAGCCCGGTCCGGGCAAGCGCATCATGATCGCCGCCCACATGGACTCTCTGGGCCTCGTGGCCACCTACACAGAAGAGGGAAATTTCATCCGCGTGGCCCCTCTGGGCGGCATCAATCCGGCCAACATTCTGGGCCAGCGCGTCCGCTTTGGCAGCGGCGTCACCGGCGTCTTCCGCGCCGACGACGGGGTGAGCGTCAAGGAGTTAAGCTTTGACAAGTGCTACATCGACACCTGCGGTGTCGCCGTCAAGCTGGGCGATGTCGCAATCTTTGAGGGCGACCCCATTCAAATCGGCGATGCCATCGTGAGCCAGTATCTCGATAACCGCTCCGGCTGTGCCGTCGGCGTGAAGCTGCTGGAGCTGGCCCAGGACTGCGATGCTGACCTCTACGTGGTCTTCACCACCCAGGAGGAGGTCGGCTGCCGCGGCGCCGGGGTCGCGGCCTTCGCCATAGCGCCAGAACTGGCGGTGGCCATCGACGTGACTCAGTGCACCGACGTCCCCGGCGTCACGCAGAAGATCACCGCCATGGGCAAAGGCCCGGTCATCAAAATCCTCGACCGCGGCTGCATCTCCAGCCCCATGATAAGCAAGCTGCTGGCTGATTCCGCCGCCGCCCTGAACATCCCCGTCCAGTACCAGGCCGCCACCGCCGGCGGCACCGACGCAGGCATGATCTCCACCTCCCGCTGCGGCGTTCCCACCGGCAACCTTGCCATCGCCACCCGCGGCACCCACACCCCCAATGAAACCTGTTCGCTGTCCGATGTGGCCCAGTGCGCCGCCCTTCTCAGAGAGTTGGTGAGCCGCGCATGAGCAGCTTGAGCCTTGATCCCAAAGTGCTGGCGCTGGCCGAGCAGGCCGAGCGCGATCTTGAGCCAGTCTTTGCCCGCATCGACGCCATCGCCCGGGAGAACACCGCTCGGGTCATGGCCGCGTTCCGGCAGCTGCGCGTCAGCGCCTCCTGCCTTGTCGGCACCACCGGCTATGGCTACGACGACCGGGGCCGTGAGGTGCTGGAAAGCATCTACGCCCGGGTATTCGGGGCGGAAGACGCGCTGGTGCGCATCAATTTTGTCAACGGCACCCACGCCCTGAGCACGGCGCTCTTCGGTGTCCTGCGGCCCGGCGACGTCATGGTCAGCTGCTTTGGCGCGCCCTACGACACCCTGCAAACCGCCATCGGCATCAGCGGCGACGAGCCTGGAAACCTGCGCCAGTTTGGCGTGGGTTATGCTCAGGTCGACCCGACCCCCGACGGTCTTCCGGACCTCCCCGCAATCATTGAGGCTGTCAAGCAGCCGAAGGTCAAGCTGGCGCTGCTGCAGCGCAGCCGTGGCTACTCCAGCCGCGCGGCCCTGATGGTGGAGGACATTGGTACGCTTGCCAAGGCCATCCACGAGGCAAATCCCGAGGTTGTGGTCTTCGTCGACAACTGCTATGGCGAGTTTGTCGAAGACCTCGAGCCGACCATGGTCGGCGCAGACCTGATGGCAGGCTCCCTGATTAAGAATCCCGGCGGCGGCATCGCCCCCACCGGCGGCTACATCGCAGGCCGGCACGATCTGGTGGAGGCCTGCGCCATGCGGCTGACCAGTCCCGGCATCGGCCGTGAGTGCGGCGCCACGCTGGACCAGAACCGCATTTTGTTCC
>CALWWH010000206.1 GCA_944385195.1 uncultured Oscillospiraceae bacterium
GATAGCCATATTCCACTCCTCTCAAATCAGCTCCGGTATGACAATGAGCGGGCTGTTCCTGGGAACAGCCCGCTATAAGATACAATCAATCAGTGGTGGGGTTTGCGATCAGCTCTACCAAAGCCTCGACTGCTTCCGTTTCATCGGAACCGCTGGCAATAATGTTGATCTCCATGTCACGGGTGATACCCATGGACAGGACGCCCAGCAGGCTCTTCGCATTGACGCGACGCTCATCTTTCTCAACCCAGATATTCGACTTGAACTCGTTGGCCTTCTGAATAAAGAATGTTGCGGGGCGAGCGTGCAGTCCAACTTGATTTTTCACAGCTGCCGTCTTACTGTACATGAATGGTCACTCCTTTAATATCCCTTAGAAACTTAAGAGTCTGAGCATACTATAGCAGAATCCAAGTCATTCGTCAATTATTTTTGAAAAATCCAGCGTGGCAGATTGCACGAAATTTCCACAGTTCCAAGGGCGGTTCTTTGTCCTCGGAGAAATGATCACTCTGAAAGCTGAACCACTGTAACGCCATCTTCCCCTTCGCCGTAGACCCCGAGCCGGAAGCCCACAATGTCTTTCCGGCGGCGCAGCGCAGCTTGTACCGCCTTGCGGAGGGCGCCGGTCCCTTTGCCGTGGATGATCCGCACAGAAGCCAGGTTTCCCAAAATTGCATTATCGAGAAAAATCTCCATGGTCTGGATGGCCTCATCTGTGGTCATACCGCGCAGATCGACTTCGGAGGCGCTGGGTGCCGCGCGGAGCTCACGATGGCTGCGCTCGATGATCTTTTTGACGCTGTTGGTCTCTGCCTCCAGCAAATAAACTTCGTCCGGCTTGGCAGTGATCTTCATAATTCCCGCTTGAAGCTGTAGCGAACCGTCTTTGTTCACAGCCAAGACGGTGGCCTTGGAGCCAATTTTCAGCAGCTCCACCGTATCGCCCACTGCGATGGCGCGGGTGGGCGCCGGGCGCTCAACCTGCCGTCTTTTCTCGCCCAGCTGATCCTCTGCCTCATTGAGGCTGCGGCGCAGCTCGCTCTGCCGGGCGTTCAGCCCCTGGACGTCCAGATTGTCCTGCACCTGCTTGCGCATCTGCTTGATCTCTTCAAAGGCGCGATTTGCCGTCATACGGGCAGTCTCGATGATGCTCTGGGCCTCGGCGCGGGCCTTCTGAACCGCCTTTTCGCGTTCTCTGGCGATTTCTTCGGCATATTTATCCGCCTGTTTCTTCTGCTGCTCTGTCTCCAAGCGCAGGCGCTCCGCCTCCAGGCGGGCCTGCTCCATGGCCTGACGCTGCTGCTCCAGCTGATCCATCACATCCTCAAAGTTTAAGTCGGACTCGTTGACCAGATCGCGGGCATTTTTGATGATGTCCTCCGGCAGGCCCAGCCGCCGGGAGATGTTAAACGCGTTGGACTTGCCCGGAACGCCCACCAGCAGACGATAGGTAGGGCGCAGTGTCTCTACGTCAAACTCGCAGGAAGCATTGGTGACCCGCGGTGTCTTCATGCCATAGACTTTCAATTCCGCGTAGTGGGTTGTGGCTGCAATGCGGGCCCCCATCTTACGGCAAAACTCAATGACAGAGATGGCCAGCGCCGCTCCTTCTGTGGGGTCGGTGCCTGCGCCCAGCTCATCGAAGAGGATCAAAGAGCTGCTGTCGCAGGTATTCACAATCTCGACGATGTTCTTCATATGGCTGGAAAAAGTAGACAGCGACTGCTCAATGGACTGCTCGTCGCCGATATCTGCCAGCACAGCATCGAAAACGCTGATAAAGCTGCCGTCATCCACAGGCAGATGCAGACCACACTCTGCCATCAAGGTCAGCAAACCGATGGTCTTGAGGGTCACCGTCTTGCCGCCGGTATTGGGTCCTGTGATGATCAGCGCGTCAAAATCCACTCCCAGGCTGACCGTGATGGGTATGCAGACCTTGCGGTCAATCAGCGGATGGCGGGCGCGCTTGAGATTGATGCTGCCGTCAGAGTGGACAGCCGGTTCCAGTGCGTGCATCTCGTAGCTCAGCCGCGCCTTGGCAAAGATTAGGTCCAGCTGCACCAGCATTTCGTAGTCGGTGCTGATATCCTCCCGGTGGGCCGCCGCCTCGGCGGACAGCTCCGCCAGGATGCGCTCAATCTCCTTCTGTTCCTTGGACAGCAGCTCTCGAAGCTCATTGTTGGCGTTAACTGCCTGGATCGGTTCGATGAAGTAAGTGTTTCCGGAACCGGATACGTCGTGCACCAGGCCAGGAATGTCATTTTTGTGTTCGGCCCTGACCGGAACCACATAGCGGTCAGAGCGGATGGTGATGATATTCTCCTGGAGATACTTGGAATAGGTCGGCGAATTGATGATCTTCTGCAAGCTCTCACGAATCTTTGCGTTGGCCGCACGGATGTGCCGCCGGATATCCGACAGCGCGCTGCTGGCGCTGTCGGATATCTCCTCCTCAGAGAGGATGGAATTGCTGATACGATCCTCCAGGTACTTATTGGGCGTCAATTCAAAGAATAACGGGTCGAGCACCGTACTCTCAGAGCCGTCAGCATAGGCTTTGACAGTCCGGGTGCAGCGCAGGACGCCTGCAATGCGCAGCAGCTCCGCAGGGTTCAGACTGCCGCCGCGGTCGGCACGGCTAAGGGAGGCTGCCACGGGCTTCAGATCCTGAAAGCCGGGGGTGCCTTTTTTCTCTACCAGTTTACAGGCAGCGCTGGTCTGCCGCAGCAGGTCGCGGACCTCCTCTGCCTCATGCTCTGGCTGTAGGGCCAGGGCCCGCTCCTTGGCCTCTTCACTGACGGCAGCCTTTGCCAGCAGGGCCAGAACCCTGTCCAGCTCCAGCGTCGTCAAAGATTTTTCGTTCAAGTTCATAAGTACTCTCCAAGCTGCCTCTTAGCCCATAGGGGTCAATCGCAGCGATTTATAGAAATCCAGCGCAGAAAATCCGCGCTCCAATTGTGTCAGCAAAAAGGTCTCCACTGCCGCTGCCAGACACTCGGCAGAGTCTGCCGGTAATTCAAAACGGAACAGTCGCTCCAAGGGCGCAGAGCAGATAAAACGCATTGCATCCAGCGCGCCTGGTGTCAAAGGCATACTCAACCCCGGGTCCAGATGTGGTTTGCAGCCCGCGCAATGCAGGACGCCCTGGCTGACATGGAATCGATCCGGATACTCCGCTCCGCAGACAGCGCAGCCCTCCAGTGCGGGCGCATAGCCTGCCATGCACAGCAGTCGCAATTCCGCCGCCGCCTTGACCAGCGTCTGCGGCCGATCCAGTCGCGAGAGCGCATCGAGTGCCAATAGCAGCAGCCGCAGCAGGCTCGGATCATTGGCATCCGCTCTGGTCAGGCTCTCTCCCAGCTGCGCCAGATACGAACCAAGACTCAGCTTGTCCAGGTCAGTGCGCAGCCCTTGAAAGGACTCCAGCAGCTCTGCCTCTGTCACGGTGATAAAATTCCCACGCTCCAGGAGCGTAAACTCGCCGTATGACAGCAGCTGGCAGGCGCTCTTGAGCCGGCTGCTGCGGCTGCGGACCCCTCGTGCCCGGGCGGTCAGGCAGCCGTAATCCTGCGTCAGGAGGGTCAGCAGTTTATCCGCATCCTGATACGCCACCTCGCGCAGCACCAGGGCATTGGTTTTCAGATACATTCGCAACAGCCTCCACGGTCCGGCTCAGCTGCCGGTAGGCAAGATAAGCCTCCGGTGCTCCGGTCTCCAGAAACAGGTACCACCAATCTTTAGGTTCCACTGCGCATCCCTCCTTGCGGGGATAGCATACGCCATTTGCGCTGTCGAAATCCTAGGAAAATGATGCTTATTCGTAACCAAAGTTGCGAATCAGGTAGCTGTTGTCGCGCCAGTTTTCCTTCACGCGGACCCAGGTTTCCAGATAGGTCTTCATGCCCATAAAGCGCTCAATGTCCGCTCTGGCCTGGGTAGAGATCTTCTTGAGCATCGCGCCCTGTTTGCCGATGATAATCCCCTTGTGGCTGGCTTTTTCACAATAAATGGTAGCCTCCACGTCCAGGATTCCGTTGTCTCGCTCCGAAAACTTGGTAATTTCAACGGCCGTGCCATGGGGGATTTCCCGGTCCAGGTTCCACAAAAGCTTCTCGCGGATGATCTCCGCCACAACCTGCTTCTCCGGCTGATCGGAGTTCATATCCTCCGGGAATAGATGCGGGCCCTCGACGGCATACTTCTCCAGCTCCTTGAGCAGCACATCCGTCCCCTGCCTATTGCGGGCAGAGATAGGGATGATGGCGTCAAAGTCCATAGCCTCGCTGTAGATGGCGATGATCTCAAGGAGCTTCTCCTTCTCCTCCAGCGTATCAATTTTATTAATGACGAGGATTGTGGGCATGTTTTCCGCCTTCAGCTGCTCCAGCAACAGCCTCTCCTGCGTGCCGATGTTGGCAATGGGCTCCACCAGCAGCAAGACCACGTCCACGTCCGCAACGCTCTGACGCACCACGTCGACCATAAAGTCGCCCAGACGGGTACGAGCCTTGTGAAAGCCCGGCGTGTCCATGAAAATGTACTGGTTCTGGCCTTGGTTGACCACGCCCGTGATACGGTTGCGGGTGGTCTGCGGCTTATTGGATACAATAGAGATTTTCTCCCCCACCAGCGCGTTGAGCAGGGTAGACTTTCCTACGTTGGGCCGCCCAGCGATGGTGATCATTGCAGTTTTTGTCATTGGTGTTCTCCTTCTGCGGCCTCCCGCTGCAAATCCAGCTGGGCAAGGATTGCCTCCTCTCGCTGGCGCATCTGTTGTTTCATCGGCCCGTCGTCCATGTGGTCGTAGCCCAACAGATGCAGGACCGAGTGCACCGCCAAATACCCCGCCTCGCGGCGGACGCTGTGGCCGTATTCCTTTGCCTGGGCGCGGATGCGTTCATAGGACAGGGCCATATCACCCAGCGGCACCAGACCGGTATCCGGGTCTGCCTCCTCCTCTAAATTCTCCAGCAGCGCCCCCGGCACCAGATCAAACATCGGAAAGCTCAGCACATCCGTGGGCGCATCAATGCCCCGCTGGTCCCGGTTGATCTCCCGGATGCCCGCATCATCGGTGATGAGGACGTTGATCTCACAGGCGGCCTGCACGCCTTCTGCCTCCAAAGCCGCGCGGATACAGCGGCGCAAGTGCGCTTGGACCTCCTTGAGGGCCCCAGCCTCAGATTCGATCAGAATCTTATGGTTCATTTTCTCTTGTACCTCTTTGTCTGGTTGCTGACCGCGGCCTTTTCCATTTTCTCATAAGCCGCAATGATGCGCTGTACCAGCACATGGCGCACCACGTCAGAGGCTGTCAAGCGGCAGATGGCAATATCTTCAACGCCGTCCAGGATGCGCACCGCATCCTTCAGGCCGCTGGTCTTGTCGGCGGGCAGATCAATCTGCGTCACATCGCCGGTAATGACGATCTTAGAGTTAAAGCCCAAGCGGGTCAGGAACATTTTCATCTGCTCCCGGGTGGTATTTTGCGCCTCGTCGAGGATGATGAAACTGTCATCCAACGTCCGGCCGCGCATATATGCCAGCGGCGCAACTTCGATGTTGCCCTTCTCCAGATATTTCTGATAAGCCTCCACGCCCAGCATATCAAACAGCGCATCATACAGCGGGCGCAGATAGGGATCAACTTTATTCTGAAGGTCTCCTGGCAGGAAGCCCAGCCGCTCGCCAGCCTCCACCGCCGGACGGGTCAGGATGATGCGGTTGACCTTCTTCTCCCGGAAAGCGGCCACCGCCGCTGCCACTGCCAGGTAGGTCTTTCCAGTACCGGCAGGGCCGACACCGATGGTGATGGTGTTCCTCTGGATGGCTTCGATATACTTCTGCTGGCCCAGCGTCTTTGCCTTGATAGGCTTCCCCTTGGCCGTGACACAGACCACATTGCCGGCCAGCTCGGTAATCTTTTCGTCGTTGCCCTTTTTGACCATGTCAATCAAGTAACGGACATTCTGCTCAGTAATGCTCTCGCCTTTGCTCGCCAGGAATAGCAACCCATTGAGCGCACGGGCGCCGCGGTCGGCCTCCTCCGGGTTTCCGGTGACCTTGAGCTCAGTCCCCCGGGCAATGATGTGGACGTTCAGTTCCTGTTCGATGCGCTTAATGTTCTCGTCAAAGGAGCCAAAGACATCGATCAGCTGCTCCATACGTTCAGCATTGACAGTAATTTCAGCCACGTTCATCTTCCTTTGTCTCAAGTAGTATTGGGGACAGAGCCCCAATTTGTTCTGTGCATTCACAGACCGCCCACAGCCGCCAGCACGCCCCCTCCTCCGACAGCGTCCCGTCGGAGGAGTGCACCAGCCCTGCAACCATATCGGCCCGGACTGCTTGGAGATATGCTGACATCAGTCGTTCCTGCAGCGCTGTTGGATCTCGCGGGACCTGTTCGGTGGTATAACTTTGAATTTCGACCCGCTCCAATGTGATCGGCAGTGTGATCCCACCCGGCAGCATCAACGGATAGGATGTTATCATTTTAACACATCCTGCCTCTGAAATTCTACTATCTCCACTTATTTTCATCAATTTGTTACCAACAACGAGTCGCCAAGAAGTTTGGACCTCTCTCGAAAGTGTTTTTGCGGTCATTTCTTTGGTGGAAATCATCTCTGCTGTGCGCCAGGTGCGGGCATAGACCTCCGCCATGGCGTGATGGAGCACCGTAGTACGCCAGGGCGTCGTCAGGCCGGAGACCAACAACTGTCCCTGCACCACCGTTTGACCTTTTTCCACCATGGGAACGCCGTCGTATACCTCCATAGATTCAATGATCCCGGTCTGGGTGGCGATGACATTCGTCGGTTCGCGGGTCTCGACCAGATCGGGGATTGGAATGCGCTCTTTGACCAGCACCGTCGCCCGGGCACTGTTGGCGTTGATGGTGAACCAGCTGAGCGCTGGAATGCGGTCGAGCATCCTGTTTTCCAACCGCTGTGGGTCCAGATCTTGCCACCGTACCCCGGGGCGGACGCCCAATTCTGCCAGGCTGTATCGAATCTGATCACTGGGTACGCTCTCATTGCCCTCTACCTCAATGGTCCACAAAAACTGCTGCGTCCAGAACACCAGGGCCAGGACCGCCGCCAACCCGAGCAGCAATACCGGCCTTCTGCGTAATCCTGCAAATTTGACCAGAATGCCTTGCTCGTCTAGTACTGTCACCTCGCACATACTGCGGCCGGCAGCCTGCTCCGCCGCTTTCAAATGGGCGCGATAGATCGTAACTTCAACGCACAGATCATTGCGTTTGACAATATCCCAGAATTGCAGCCGCAGCGCTGCCATGCGGTTCAGGCAGCTCTGGGGATAGGCGCCAGTGATGGCAATGCGCAGCGTCCCTCGAGCAAAATCGATCCACTTCATGGCAGCTCCACACTTCCGATGTGGCCTGTGATCACGAGTTCCATATGATTCATCACCACCAGTGCCAGGCCCGTCCCGCGCACATGAATAACCCCCTCCCGGGTTAGCAGTTCCATATACTCCGGCCCAAAGGCGCCGACGCCTTTATGATTAACCACGCTCAAGCGCCCGCCGACAATCTCCACTTTGACAAGTCCTGCTGTTGCTTCTGCGGGCAGATTCAGTCGCTCCGAGGCGAGCGCCACCAAAGTCCTGGGTGTTTTTTGCATTCATCATCCCCTCCATGGGAAAATTCTATGCGGGACACGCAAGGAGTTTAACCTTGGCGCATATGCTTTTCTAACCTGACTTCGAAAGGAGCTGCGCTATGGCCCGTCTGTTCTCCTCCCGCCTTTTAAAAGAGGCAATCTACGCTCTGGCGCTGGCCCTTTGTGCCATGGCGCTGCTGCTTTACCCCACTGAGGCAGTCAATGCCGCCCGGGAGGGTCTTCGTCTGTGCGGGAATGTGATCGTACCGTCGCTGTTTCCGTTTTTCGTACTGTCCAATTTCTGTGTTGAAGTGGGGCTAATACGACATTTAGGGCGGCTGCTGGAACCTCTGATGCGTCCGCTATTTCGTGTCAGCGGCGCCTGCGCGTCCGCGTTCGTCCTGGGAATCATCGGCGGCTACCCCGTAGGGGCAAGGACCGCGGTGTCCCTCTATGAGAAGGGTTACATCTCAGAAGACGAAGCAGAGCGGCTTCTGGCCTTCTGCAACAACTGCGGTCCCGCCTTTATCCTCGGCGTCGTCGGCGCAGGCGTCTTTGCCAACAGCAAGATCGGACTGCTGCTCTATCTGGTCCACATTCTGGCCTCCGTATTGGTGGGCATCCTGTTCCGCTTCCGAGGCAGTGACCGTATTAGCCTTCCCAAAGGTAGCATTCGTGTTGAGACGGTCAGCTTTGCAGCAGCGTTCACTGGCTCCATTCGTACTGCACTGCAATCGACACTGAACATCTGTGCATTTGTGTTGTTTTTCACGGTTGTCACCCGTCTCTTGGTGCTTTCCGGCGGCATTTCCATATTGACAGGCATTCTTTCTACCTTACTGCTTCCCCTGGGCGGGACTGAACTTGCCGCTGAGAAACTGCTCATCGGCGCCATTGAACTCTCCTCCGGCGTGGCAAGTCTATCCGCTGCCGCAGGAACGCTTCCCATGCGCTTGGCAATGGCAGCGTTCATCCTGGGTTGGGCCGGGCTATGCGTTCACTGCCAGGTGCTGTCCTTCCTGGGCGGCAGCGGATTATCCTCGCGGACGTATCTATTGGGGAAATTGCTCCATGGCTTGCTCTCTGCGGGGCTGGTCGCAGTTCTGGTCCGCATTCTGCCGCTGGATCTGCCCATCTCATCGCTCTACGCAGAGCAAATCTCCGCCATGATCGGCTTGGATTTTTCCAGTGCTTTGACCGCTTCCACCCTGATCGCCGCCATTGTATGGGCCGTGTTTTCTGTCATTTCCTTGGTGGTCATGGCAAAAGGGAGTAGAAATCGGCGGAGAAAGCGTGTATAATAGCCATGAGAGGAGATGCTATTATGCTGTTTCGCAAGGATATTGAGCCCCGCTGCGTCTACTGCGCCAAGGGCGCGCCCATCGGCGATGAGAAAATCGCCTGCATACACAAGGGCATTGTCCCCGCCGGATATCACTGCAGAAAGTTCGAGTACGATCCGCTTAAGCGCACCCCGCCGCAGACCGCTGCCCCGGACTTCAGCAAGTTCAAGGACGAGGACTTTTCCCTCTGAGTAAAAATCGACGATATGTACCCTTGATTTTTTGAAAACTTGTGGTATAATAAATGGGTAAACGCGCCAGTGGCTCAATGGATAGAGCATCAGATTCCGGTTCTGAGGGTTGGGGGTTCGAGTCCCTTCTGGCGTACCAAACGGTGCAAATTTAAACCACGTAACGGCCTATTGCTTTAGCGGCCTATTTTTCGCGGTGACGTTTGTACAACACAAACGGGTCAGAGGATTTTTATCCCCTGGCCCGTTTCGTTTTTCCCTGCAATTTTCGCAGGGAAATTATACCACCGCCGGCGGCAAACCCACGGCGGACAATTTTTTATCGAAGGCGCCGCCGCGGTACTCCATGATGAGGGTGCGCACCATGTCGTGGCTCAGGTCGATGATATCGCCGTTGCCGTAGGGGTCGGAGCCGTCGCCATTGATGATTTTTGCGTTCATGAGCCGCTCAATGGTGGCGCGGGGATTTCCTTCCGCGTCCCAGTTGTTGGGGATGTCGC
>CALWWH010000207.1 GCA_944385195.1 uncultured Oscillospiraceae bacterium
GTGACGCCTTCTGTCGAGTGGATTAAGTATACTGCCGACGGCATGCCCCGTCTGTACGTCTGGGAGCGCGAGCTGGCTACCGGCTTGCCCGAAAACGCTGAGGAAGCCACCCATATCTGGGATGCCAACTGGGTCGACACCATCAGCTACCCATCCGTCTCCCTGACCGCGGAAGAGGCGGAGGACAACTCCGCCATCATGAACGATATCGAGACCCGCATCAGCGAGAATATCGTTAAGTTTATCATCGGCACCGAGCCGATAGAAAACTTTGACAGCTTCGTCGACACCCTGATTGGCATGGGTCTGGACGATGCCAAGGCCATCCAGCAGGCCGCATACGACCGCTTCATGGCGCGTTGAATCTCACCATTTGCGCAGGAGCCGGCCTGAAAAGGCCGGCCCCTGCGACTTTATTTGAAAGGAACGTCTCCTATGTTAATGCAGTGCAATTTTAGCTCCTGGTCCCTTGGACATGCAGCCAGCGTCATCATCATCCTCCCTTCTGACACAACGGCGAGTTTCACCCACGAGCATAAGGTCGAGGGCAAATTCCCGGTACTGTATCTACTCCACGGCGGCGGCGATGATGGCTCGGCCTGGCTGCGCCAGACCGCTATTGAGCGTTACGCCAACGAGCACCATGTGGCTGTTGTCCTCCCCTACTGCGAGAACAAGAACTACCGTACCGTCAAGCTGACCTTCCCTGGCATTCCCTGGGATTCTGATAAGAGTGAGGATTTTGAAGCCTTTTTCGCCACTGAGCTGCCTCAGTGGCTGAGCGCCAACTTCCCTATCTCCACCCGGCCAGAGCACAGCTACATCGCCGGTCTGTCCATGGGCGGCTATGGGGCGGCATTTCACGCCTTCACCCGTCCGCAGGACTACGCCGCAGTCGGCCTCTTCTCCCCCTTTGTCTTCAACGGTAAAATGTTCGCCGCTAAGCGCAGCGAGATGTCCAAAGACGAGCTAGCTGCCAATCTGCTGCCTGACCTGACCGGCCCGGTCAAAGAAATCGCTGCCCGCGGCGGCAAGTTCCCAAAGGTGCTGATGATGAATGGGACAAAAGACGTCCGTGAATTTGCACCCCTGTTCGCCGAGCTGCTGGAACGCTGTGGCGCTGAGGTCACCAGCGACTTTACGACCTACGAATACGCCCATGAGTGGCCTTTCTGGGACATTTGCGCAAAGACATTCCTGGATTGGATCCCCCGCTGCGACGACTACGCTAACTTCAAAATGCCCGAATTCCATTTTTGATGTCCAAACCTTTCGCCGCTGTCTGGCTGAAACAGACAGCGGCTTTTGCTTGCAAATATACCCAGGCTGTAGTATAATAGAATCAGACATACGCTGCACTGCGGGCTTGTGCCTTGCAAACATAGGGAGGCATACATATGACCGGATGTGACATGATTGCTAGTCTGAACAAGCTCCCCCAGATCGAACTTGACGCCGATATCAAGCTCAAACGCGCCTTTGCCGGCGACAAAGAGACAATTCTCGCCTTTGTAGCAGAGTTTTTCTCAAAAAGTTGGGCTGGTGAGGTGGAGGCAGCCATTCTGCACCGCAAGTGTTATATTTCTGCCAAAGACGGCAAAGTTTGCGGCTTTGCCTGTTATGATTCCTCTGCTAAGGGCTTCTTTGGCCCCATCGGGGTCGACCCTGCCCTGCGCAGTACTGGGATCGGCAAAGCCCTGCTGATCCGTACGCTGGAACAAATGAAAGCTGACGGCTACGGCTATGCCATCATCGGCTGGGTCTCTGACGCCGAGATGTTCTATCGCAAAGTGGTAAACGCAGAGTTTATCCAAGGCGGCGAGCCTCAAAACAGCGTGTATTCCAACATGGTCGTGATGTGAGGGCACCATATGATCGTACTCATTGCAGGCGCGTCTCACACTGGCAAGACCCTCGCCGCGCAGAGACTACTGGAACGGTATCATTACCCCTATCTCTCAATTGATCATCTTAAAATGGCTCTCATTCGCAGCGGATACACAAATCTCACGCCGACAGACGATGACTTGCTGACCAGCTATCTCTGGCCCATCCTGCGGGAAATGATAAAGACCGCCATTGAAAACAAACAAAACCTGGTCATGGAAGGCTGTTACATTCCCTTTGATTGGGCTAAGGACTTCGATGAGACGTATTTGCCGCACATCCGCTGCCTATGGCTGATCATGAGCCAGGCGTATATCCGCACGCACTTTGACGATATTCGCGCCAACGCCAACATCATCGAGCAGCGCTTGGACGATGGCAGCCTGTCGCTTGAGGAGCTAATTGCCGACAACGAGAGAAACCTGCAGCAATGTGCCGCTCACGGATGCGACTACCTCCTGATCGACGAAAAATACGATGTAGACATCATTTTACCTTAAACAACGCAAGACGCACCAAAAATGGTGCGTCTTGTTATTTCTTCATTGCTTTGCGCAGGCGCTGCTCCATATAATTGTGCGCCTGGATCTCGAGCTGATCATCCAGCGGAGCTAGATCGGCTGTTCCATATTTGCGCTCCAGTGCCCAGCGCAGAAGCAGATCGGCAATCTGCGGATTCTTCGGCAGCAGGCAGCCATGGCTGTAAGTGGCAAAGACATTTTTGTAGCGAGCGCCCTCAGTGCCATCCTGGCCGTTGTTGCCGCTGCCAAAGAGTACCTTTCCCACGGGTCTGACTCCACTGCCCAAATGGGTACGGCCGGAATGGTTTTCAAAGCCTACGACCGTCACCCCCTGGAGCTCATCACAGGTGTATAGATAGTTTCCAATCATACGCTCCTTCTGCCCAACGGTGTACAGATCCAGCGCACCGGTAAAATCGCAGCGGTGACCGTCCCATGTCTCATAATAAGCACCCAGCATCTGATAACCACCGCAGATGGCCAGCAGTGGCATCCCATCCTCAATAGCCGCTTTGAGTTCCGCAGTTTTCGCGCCGGCTAAGTCTGCCAGAAGCACTTCCTGCTCAAAATCCTGTCCGCCGCCCAGAAACATCAGGTCGTAATCTGCCGCGTGCAGCGGCGTACCAATGGGTACGCCGGTGGTCTGTACCTCGATCCCGCGCCAGCGGAGCCGCTGCTCCCAACAGGTGACGTTGCCGCGATCCCCATAGAGATTGAGGACATCTGGATAGAGATGACAAATATTCAGTTTCATCCTTACTTGCACCTCATTCCCAGAATTCCTTGATGCCATAGGTCTTGCTGATCTTCTCCCGCAGACCCAGCATGGCCGTATAGGTCGGCATAATGCAGGCAGGCTTATCCTGGGCCAGGATGGCCTCCATGAGCTTGGCGTAGTCTTTGTAAATCCGCAGCTTTTCCATGGGAATCCCCGCATAGCGGAAGCGCAGCGCCATATCCTCGGCGCGAACACCAGAGACATAGACCGCATCTAGATTGTCGCCCATGGCCGTCAAGCGCTCAAAATCCACGTCCCAGATCCAGCTGACATCCCTGCCGTCCTGCGCCCGGTCGTTGAGGCAAGCCACAAAAAGCAGCGGCTGTGTGGCAGCGGTCAGGTAATTGAGTACCTGGTTACAGCCGGCCGGGTTCTTGATGAGGATCATGCGCAGGCTGTGGCCCTGAATATCGAAGGTCTCC
>CALWWH010000208.1 GCA_944385195.1 uncultured Oscillospiraceae bacterium
GGGCCTTCTCATCTACATCCTCAGCCCCTATCTCATCAGCGCCTTTGTCAGCGTACCGGAGGCGGTGGACTATGGCGTAGGCCATGCGCGCACGGTCTGCTTCTTCCTCTTCCTGCTGGGCTTTACCCACTGCGCCGCTGGGGCGCTCCGCGGCTGCGGCAAAGCCGTCGTCCCCATGGCGACGCTGCTTCTGTGCTGGTGCGGCATCCGTATCGTCTATGTGACGACTGCGCTGAAGTTCTTCCCGGTCTTTCGGACCATTTCCTGGGCATACCCCCTCACCTGGTTCCTCAGCGCGCTGATCCTCTTGATCTTCCTGCTGAAAATGGATTGGAAAAAGGCAAATGTATAATAAACAGGGGCCGTGAAAGGGCTCCGTTCAGACGCAAACAATTGCTTCGCGAAAACCCGGTGCAGCGGCGAGCTTTGGCTCGCCCTGCACCGGGTTTTCGGCTTGATAAGGCGGCTTGGTGATAAAACCCCTGCTCACTGATCCGACAGGCCGTCGGCGCGTCTTTTCATCCAGCGATAGGCGGCGGGACAGATGGCCGCGTCGTTGGGGTGGATGTAGTCGCCCTCGGTCATCTGGCAGACCAGGTCCAGCTCCATATGGCCCTGGCTCTCGTTCTTCATTGGCCAGTAGGGCAGGCCGGGACCGTTGGGGTTGCCGGTCTTGATAAAGTTCTCCCAGTAGCCGCTGATCTGGTCGGCGAAGGCGTAGTCTTCGGCGGTGTAGTGCGGCGTGTAGAAAATGCTCGGCTCAATGCGGTCCAGCGTGCGGAAGATATAGGGAATCTCTGCGCCGTGCTGGGCGCCGAGGTCCCCGTCGGCGCGGCTGAAGACGTAAAACCAGGTGGGCAGGTTGTACGCCTCGGTGCGGATGCGGGCCCAGGCATAGTGGCGGCTGTACCAGTAGTCCCGGGCCAGGAGCATCTCCTTGCCCTCATAGGGCTCCTGTGAGATGCCAAGACGCTCGGTGACCCGCTGGATATAACCCGGACCGCCTCCACTGCCCTCGTCCTGGTTGGCGCCCAGCAGGATGGGAATCTGCATGCAGTCGTTGCGCAGGAGCATATTGCCCTGGGCATAGGGGATCACCACGCCGTCGATCACGGGAGTGCAGGCATAGTGCAGCTCCATACCCATGACGTCCAGCTGCTTGCCGACGAATTTCTCCGCGGGAACCCTGCGCAGCTCGTCCAGGCTGGCGCAGCCGAAGTACTCGCAGAGCTTCACGCCCATTTGGCAGGACTGCTCGAAGTGGATGTCCCGCTCCGGCTGAAAAACGTCGCCGCTCTGGTTGATGGCCCGGTGGAAGAGGGTGCGCGAGAGCGGTGAGACCATCAGCGTGTTGACGCTGTTGCTGCCGGCGCTCTGTCCGGCGATGGTCACGCGGCTTGGATCGCCGCCAAAGGCGGCGATGTTGTCCTGAATCCACTGTAGGGACGCAATCTGATCCAGGGTGCCGAAGTTGCCACCGGTGCCGTAGGGGCTCTCATCCCGCATATCCGGGTGGCAGAGGAAGCCGAAGACATTGACGCGGTAGTTGACGGTGACCACAACAATGCCGCGCCGGGCCAGCTCGGCGCCGTGGATTCTGGGGTCGTCGGCGCGGCCCATCTGGTAGGAGCCGCCGTAGAACCAGACGAACACCGGCTGCGGCTCGGCATCAGAGCCGCCGCTGGTCCAGATGTGGAGATACAGGCAGTCCTCGCTAAGCTCCCCCTGAGGCTCCTGGCCCATCATACCGTAGGCCTGCATCGGGGCGGCGCGGGGATACTCGGCGCTGCGCACGCCGTACCACTTGGCGGCAGGCTGCGGTGCGCGCCAGCGGTTTTCCCCGATGGGCGGCGCTGCAAAAGGCACGCCCAGAAAGGCTGTGACCTCGCCGTCGGGCTTGCCGCGCAGGGCGCCCTGGGCGCAGGTGACGATATTGCGGTCGAACATGAGACATTCCTCCTTTTGCTTTATTATACTGCATCGCCTGCCGGGGTGCAACGAAAAAACGAGACACCATGCGCCCGGGGCGGGAAACGACGCAGGGAGGGCTGCCGCCCTCCCTGATGGGTATGAAGTTTAAGATTAGAGGCCGCTTTTGCCTGGGAATTGCCGCTTTCCCAGTCTCCCAAACCACTGGAAGCTCAGCGGCCAGAGGACGGCGGCCATTATGACGCAGAAGAAATAGCGGATTGCACGGGAGAACGGGAGCTGGCCGAAGAGCAGAACCATCAGGGGCTTGAGCCCCTCCTTGACCGCCAGAACCAGAGCCAGGCCAAGGACCAGCTTGAGGATCTGCGCCCACCAGACGGCCTCGGTCCGAAAGTGAAGCCACTTGAAGTCGATGGCGCAGCTGAGGCACATACCGCCCACGGCGCCGATCATGGTCCAGGCGTTTTCCCGGGCGCTGGCAAGGTTTGCCGCGTCGATATCGGCAGGGAAGGGGAAGAGATAGACGTAGCCGAGGAACAGCAGCGAGAGGCCCATCATCACCAGCAGCAGGCCCATGAGCCGCTTGCCGTCCTGCCCAATCCAGCGCATGAGCGGACGAAGGGCGATCACCAGCACCGTGCCGATGGCCAGGGAAGTGAGCACGTCCGCAGGCGTGTGGACCCCCAGATACATCCGGGAAAAAGCGGTCAGCAGGATCAGGGCAATGCAGGCGATACGCAGCCAGCGCTGTTTGTGCGTCGCCGCCACGACGCCCAGGGTACCGGTGACATTCTGGGTGTGCCCCGAGGGAAAGCTGTAGCCCGTCGCCGCCTCCTGGGCATTGCCCACAACGGTCAGCGAGGGGTCGCGCACCCAGGGGCGCGGGATGCGGCAGGTGATCTTCAGACACTGGTTCAGGGCGATGCCCAGAAAGCCGACGGTCAGCAGATAATAGCCGTCCCACTTACTCAGACACCAAAAAACAAACAAGGCAATGCCCAAAAAGGCAATCTCGTCGCCAAAGTAGGTGACAATCTCCATTATGCTGCTCAGCCACGGCGTACGAAAGGACTGGAGCAAGTGTAAAAATCCCATGGAAAACCTCCTATATTGCTGCACTGCCTCTATTAAACCACATTCCCCGGAGAAAAACAATGGGAAAATGGCGTGTAAAATGCTATACTGGTGTCAGATTTCTGCGCGGATGCTGTGTAGTAGGGCAGAGGGGGGAACGGCATGGACGACAAAGACATCATAGCCCTGTACTGGGAGCGGGACGAGGCCGCGATCAGCGCCACGGCGGCCAAGTACAGCGTCTACTGCGGGCATATCGCAGCGAATATTCTCGGCAGCCCTGAAGATACGGAGGAGTGCCTCAATGACACCTGGCTGGAGGCCTGGAACGCTATGCCGCCCCACAAGCCACCTGTTTTGCAAACCTCTTTGGGCCGCATTACACGAAACCTGGCCTTTAACCGCTATCGCGCCGCCCGTTCCCGCAAGCGCGGCTGCGGCTGAAGCTGAAAGCCTATCTGGAGCAAAGGGAGTACCAATTGTGACAAAAGAGCAGCTTTTTTCCATTTTGGGCGATATAGAGCCCCAGAAAAAACCAAAGCGCCCTCCCTGGGTTGCCCTGGCCGCCTGCCTGGCGCTGGTTGTGGGGATTGCGCTGCGGTTCTGGCCGCAGACGCCGGCCCCGGTACCTCCTGCCGGCGATGGCCCGCCGAGCATCACGGTGGACGGGGTGCAGTACATGGCCTCAAGCTATGTGGCCATCAGCGAGGAGTGTCCCGAGGGATTTGTCTACGGCGGCCCGTCCGAATGGGGCGACTACTATGTCAACCCTGAGGTCCCGGAGTGGGTCTACGTCTATTGCGAGGTCCGCAGCAGTGGGCAGACAGACCAGACCGGAACCCTGATCCCCACGCAGCCCCACATGGCGTATTTGCGCTATGTGGATGCCGAAATCCGGGGAGACGACTTCGTCTGCTGTGACGGGGTGCTCTACCGTTCCCTGTGGAGCAGTACCTGCTGGGGCGACAACCCGGACATGAGCCCGGAAGCATACGATGCTGTCATCCAGAGCTATGGCCCGCGCATCGAGGGCGCCGCCCCGGCCGGGTTTGACCGCAAAGGCAGGGCGGAATTCAGCGGCTACGACACCGTCCCGACGGGGACGCTCAGCTGCAACACCGGCACACCGGAGATCCTGCTGTCGAAGGATGGGCAGATTCTCCTGGCCTCCACTGTGTGGCACACCGCGCCCCAGGATGACGGTCAGACAGAACACCAGGGCTGGAACGTCTATGTGCCGGTGCAAGCAGGCTGATGGATGGCTGCGAAGCCCAACGGCCCCAAAAGGGCAGAAACAGACCGGCTGAGGCATGCAATTTGCGGGAT
This sequence comes from uncultured Oscillospiraceae bacterium, assembly GCA_944385195.1. Taxonomy (GTDB): domain Bacteria; phylum Bacillota; class Clostridia; order Oscillospirales; family Oscillospiraceae; genus RUG11142. Next base: position 4,330 of record CALWWH010000208.1, read on the forward strand.
AATCTGTATAATGAAATAAAAACGCCCCCAAGGACGCTGCGGAGGTTTCTATGGACAATTATCAGCTCAGAGGGATCGCCCTCATTCTGTTTGGAATTCTTCTGTGCGCGGCAAGCTCGGAAATCAATCATACCCTGCTGTGAAGCCTCAGTGATTGGCCGTTTTCACTCATCGGCGTGATGGTGGGAATCGCTGGGCTTGTAATGGTTTTTTCCAAGCAGGAGCAAGCAAAAGACAAATAAGCCGGCACCCCCTCCTTTGTTCCGCCACCCCTAGTGCTGCACCAAATATCCAACCCGACGATCTGGTCAAAACGGATTTCAGCCTTAAACAACGAAAAAAATCAAAAAAATCGGCAGAGTATGGTTGACTCTGCCGATTGCTTATGTTATAATAAGTTGCTTTCGTATTGAAAGCGGTGGGTACACTTTCCACCATGTATAGTATAACACTAACAAAGGGACTTGGCAAGGCCCCGGATGTGTTTTTAACAACCACTCCGCGCGTATCGCGCGGATATGCTGACGAAAGGTCGTGATACCAAATGGAGATGGTCAAAGACGTCTACTATGGCAACACGCTCCGCAAGAGCTACTCCAAGCACGGCGACAGCCTCGAGATGCCGAACCTGCTGAAAATCCAGAAGGATTCTTACGAGTGGTTTTTGAAGGAAGGCCTGCGGGAAGTCTTCCGCGATGTGGCTGCCATCACGGACTACAGCGGTACCCTGGAGCTGAGCTTCCTGGACTTCTCGATGGACGAGCCTCCAAAGTATAGCGTAGAAGAATGCAAGGAGCGGGACGTGACCTACGCCCGCCCGATTAAGGTTCGTGTGCGCCTGCTCAACAAGGAAACCGGTGAGATCAAGGAGCAGGAGATCTTTATGGGCGAGTTCCCCATCATGACCAATGGCGGAACCTTCATCATCAACGGCGCTGAGCGCGCCATCGTCAGCCAGATCATTCGCTCCCCGGGCATGTACTACGGCGACACGGTGGACAAGGCCGAGCAGCATACCTACACCACCACCATCAACCCCTACCGCGGCGCGTGGCTGGAATATGAGACCGATCTGAACAATGTGTTCTACGTCCGTATCGACAAAAACCGTAAGATCCCCATCACCTGCCTGATCCGCGCCATGGGCGTTGTGACCGAGGGCCAGATCAAGGAGATGTACGGCGAGGACGAGCGCATCCTGGCGACCCTGGAGAAGGACAGCTGCAAGACCCGGGAGGAGTCCCTGCTGGAGATCTACCGCAAGCTGCGCCCCGGCGAGCCTCCCACGCTGGATAACGCGGAGAGTTATCTCGAGAGCCTGTTCTTCGACCCGCGGCGCTACGATGTGAGCAAAGTCGGCCGCTACAAGATGAACAAGAAGATGGACATTTGGCACCGCCTGAACGGTCAGGTGGTGGCAGAGCCTGTCTCTGATCCTCTGACTGGCGAAATTTTGGCAATGCCCGGCGAGGTCATCAGCCGCGACAAGGCCCACGAGCTCTCTGACCGGGGCGTCAACCGCGTCATCGTCAATGTCGACGGCAAAAACGTGGTCATCTTCTCCAACGGCATGGTCGATATGAGCAAGTTCGTCAGCTTTGATCCCGCCGAGTACGGCATCCGCGAGAAGGTGGTCTTCTCCGTTTTGCGGCAGATGCTGGAGACCATGAGCCAGGAGGAGATCATCGCCGCCATCCCCGACCGGATGTATGACCTGATCCCCAAGACCATCACGGTCGACGACATCCTGGCCTCCATCAACTATCTGAACTGTCTGGCTGTGGGCATCGGTACGACCGATGACATCGACCATCTGGGCAACCGCCGCCTGCGCTGCGTGGGCGAGCTGCTGCAAAACCAGTTCCGTGTCGGCTTTACCCGTCTGGAGCGGGTCATCCGCGAACGCATGACCATCCAGGATATGGACGTCGTCACGCCCCAGAGCCTGATCAACATCCGCCCGGTGACGGCGGTCATCAAGGAGTTCTTTGGTTCCTCCCCCCTGAGCCAGTTCATGGACCAGAATAACCCCCTGGCCGAGCTGACGCATAAGCGCCGCCTGTCCGCCCTGGGCCCCGGCGGTCTGAGCCGTGACCGCGCCTCCTTCGACGTCCGTGACGTCCACTACAGCCACTATGGCCGTATGTGCCCCATCGAGACCCCTGAAGGCCCGAACATCGGCCTGATCAACTACCTGGCCACCTTCGCCCGCATCAACGAGTATGGCTTCATCGAGGCCCCCTACCGCCGCGTGGACAAGGAGACCTTCCATGTCACCGATGAAATCACCTATATGACGGCCGACATCGAGGACGAGTACTACGTCGCCCAGGCGACCGAGCCCGTCGACGAGAACGGCTGCCTGATCAACGAGCGTATCACCTGCCGGCACCGCGATGAGATCATCGAGGTCGACCGGGATATGATCGACTATATCGACTCCTCCCCCAAGATGATGGTCTCCGTGGCGACGGCCTTCATCCCCTTCCTGGAGAACGACGACGCCAACCGCGCCCTGATGGGCGCGAACATGCAGCGTCAGGCCGTTCCCCTGATGGTCACCGAGGCGCCCATTGTCGCCACCGGCGTCGAGCACAAGTGCGCCGTCGACTCTGAGGTCTGTATCTGCGCCAAGGAGCCCGGGATCTGCACCCGCGTCAGCGCCACGGACATCACCGTGCGCTACGACAGCGGCAACAGCGAGACCTACCATCTGACCAAGTTCGCCCGATCCAACCAGGGCACCTGCATCAACCAGCGCCCCATCGTCTCCGTGGGACAGCGCTTTGTGGCCGGCGAGGTTATTGCCGACGGCCCCAGCTGCTCTCAGGGTGAGATTTCCCTGGGCAAGAATGTCCTCATCGGCTTTATGACCTGGGAAGGCTACAACTACGAGGACGCAATCCTGCTCAACGAGCGCCTGGTCCGCGAGGACGTCTTCACCTCCATCCATGTGGAGGAGTACGAGACCGAGGCCCGCGACACCAAGCTGGGCCCGGAGGAGATCACCCGCGACATTCCCAATGTCGGCGAGGACACGCTCAAGGACCTGGACGAGGACGGCGTCATCCGTGTGGGCGCCGAGGTCAGCTCCGGCGACTACCTGGTCGGCAAGGTCACCCCCAAGGGCGAGACCGAGCTGACGGCGGAGGAGCGCCTGCTCCGCGCCATCTTCGGCGAGAAGGCCCGCGAGGTTCGTGACACGTCCTTGAAGGTCCCCCACGGCGTCAGCGGCATCGTGGTCGACGTCAAGGTCTTCAAGCGCGAGAATGGCGACGAGATGGGCCCCGGCGTCAACCGCGTCGTCCGCGTCTATATCGCCCAGAAGCGCAAAATCTCTGTGGGTGATAAGATGGCCGGCCGCCACGGCAACAAGGGCGTCGTCTCCCGTGTGCTGCCCCAGGAGGACATGCCCTTCCTGCCCGACGGCACCCCGCTGGATATCGTCCTGAACCCTCTGGGCGTCCCCTCCCGTATGAACATCGGTCAGGTTTTGGACGTCCACCTGGGCTACGCAGCCCACGCTCTGGGCTGGAAAGTCGCCACTCCCGTCTTCGACGGCGCGACGGAGGGCGATATCCGCCAGACCCTGAAGCTGGCTGGCCTGCGGGAGGACGGCAAAACCGAACTCTATGACGGCCGTACCGGCGAACTGTTTGATAACCCCGTCACCGTTGGTTACGTTTACTTCCTGAAGCTGCACCATCTGGTCGACGATAAGATCCACGCCCGTTCTACCGGCCCCTACAGCCTCGTTACCCAGCAGCCTCTGGGCGGCAAGGCCCAGTTTGGCGGCCAGCGCTTCGGCGAGATGGAGGTCTGGGCCCTGGAGGCGTACGGCGCAGCCTACACCTTGCAGGAGATTCTGACCGTCAAGTCCGACGACGTGACCGGACGTGTGAAGACCTATGAGGCAATCGTCAAGGGCCACAACGTGCCCAAGCCCGGTGTCCCCGAGTCCTTCAAGGTCCTGGTCAAGGAGCTGCAGTCCCTGTGCCTAGATATCCGCGTACTGGATGAACAGGGCGAGGAGATCGAGCTGCATGACGATGACGATGATGATGTCGTCTACACCGCCGGCGAGACCTATGTCGCCGGGGACGATGCAGACATCGAAGATTCCGGCTATGGCATCCGCCATGCCGAGGACGGCGATACCGACATCAACAGTCTCTTCAGCGACGTGCTGGGCGATGAGGACGACGAGGATGACGGCGACCTCTCCTTCGGAGAAGAGTTTGCCGACGATGACTTCAGTGAGGACTATGAGTGAAAGGTGGATGAGATACGATGAGTAATGCAACCTTCGATGCCATCAAGATCGGCATCGCATCTCCGGATATGATCCGCAAGTGGTCCTTCGGCGAGGTCAAAAAGCCCGAAACCATCAATTACCGCACCCTGAAGCCTGAGCGGGACGGCCTTTTCTGTGAGAGGATTTTTGGCCCGACCAAGGACTGGGAGTGCCACTGCGGCAAGTATAAGAAGATCCGCTACAAGGGCAAGATCTGTGACCGCTGCGGCGTCGAGGTCACCCGCGCCAAGGTGCGCCGTGAGCGTATGGGTCACATCGAGCTGGCTGCGCCTGTGAGCCATATCTGGTACTTTAAGGGGATTCCCTCCCGCATGGGCCTGCTGCTCGATCTGAGCCCCCGGGTGCTGGAGAAGGTCCTGTACTTTGCCAACTATATCGTCACCGATCCCGGTGAGGGCACGGGTCTGTCCCGCTGCCAGATCCTCACCGAGAAGGAATACCGCGATATGCGCGAGAAATATGAGGACGATTTCCAGGCCGCCATGGGCGCCGAGGCCGTGCGCGATCTGCTGGCCGCTCTGGATCTGGATCAGATGTCCGAGCAGCTGCACGCAGAGCTGAAGACCGCTTCCGGTCAGAAGAAGCTGCGCATCATCAAGCGCCTGGAGGTTGTCGAGTCCTTCCGCATCTCTGGCAACAACCCTGCGTGGATGGTCCTGGAAGTGCTCCCGGTCATCCCGCCCGAGATCCGTCCCATGGTGCAGCTGGACGGCGGCCGCTTCGCGACCTCTGATCTGAATGATCTGTACCGCCGCGTCATCAACCGCAACAACCGCCTCAAGCGCCTGATGCAGCTCTCTGCGCCGGATATCATCATCCGCAACGAGAAGCGTATGCTGCAAGAAGCCGTGGACGCTCTGATCGACAATGGCCGCCGCGGCCGCGCTGTCACCGGCGCCAATAACCGCGCGCTCAAGAGCCTGTCCGACATGCTCAAGGGCAAGCAGGGCCGTTTCCGTCAGAATCTGCTGGGCAAGCGCGTGGACTACTCCGGCCGCTCGGTTATCGTCGTCGGCCCGGAGCTGAAGCTCGATCAGTGCGGCCTGCCCAAGGAAATGGCTATCGAGCTGTTCCGCCCCTTTGTGATGAAAAAGCTGGTTGAGGACAACCTGGCCAACAACATCAAGTCTGCCAAGAAGATGATCGACAAGGGCAAGACCGAGGTCTGGGATGCTCTGGACGACATCATCAAGGACCGCCCCGTGATGCTCAACCGTGCGCCCACGCTGCACCGTCTGGGTATTCAGGCCTTTGAGCCCGTCCTGGTCGAGGGCCGCGCCATCAAGCTGCACCCGCTGGTCTGTACGGCCTTCAACGCAGACTTTGACGGCGACCAGATGGCAGTCCACGTCCCCCTCTCTGCGGAGGCCCAGGCGGAGGCCCGCATACTGATGCTCTCGGCCAACAACCTCCTGCGGCCCCAGGACGGCCAGCCTGTCACGGTCCCCACGCAGGATATGATTCTGGGTACCTACTACCTGACTTACGTCCGTGAGGACGAGCCGGGCGCAGGCCGCGTGTTCGTCTCTGAGGATGAGGCCCGCCTGGCCTATGACGATGGCCAGATTGGGATCCACGCACCCATCAAGGTGCAGATGACCAAGGAGATTGGCGGCGTCAGCTACACCCGCCTGGTGGACACCACCATGGGCCGCCTGATCTTCAACGCCCCCATCCCCCAGGATCTGGGCTTCGTTGACCGCAGCGATCTGAGCAATATTGACAAGCAGTTCGAGCAGGAGATCGGCTTCACCACCGGCAAGAAGCAGCTGGGCCAGATCATCGACCGCTGCATCCGCCGCCACGGCTTCACCATCTCCACCGAGATGCTCGACGCTATCAAGGCGCTGGGCTACAAGTACTCTACTCGCGGCGCCATTACGGTCTCGATTGCCGATATGAGCATCCCCGAGAGCAAGTACGAGTTCATCCGCAACGCCGAAAAAGAGGTCGCCAAGATCGACCGGCAGTATAAGCGCGGCTTTATCACCAATGACGAGCGCTATCGCCTGGTCGTCGAGGCTTGGGAGCACACCACCAACGAAGTCACCGCCGCCTTGCAGGCGAACTTCGACCGCTTTAACCCGATTTTCATCATGGCCGACTCCGGCGCGCGCGGCAGTATGGCGCAGATCCGACAGCTGGCGGGGATGCGCGGCTTGCTGGCCAACACTGCCGGTAAGACCATCGAGATCCCGGTCAAGTCCAACTACCGCGAGGGCTTGTCCGTCCTGGAGTACTTCATCTCCTCCCGCGGCGCTCGTAAGGGCATGGCCGATACCGCGCTGCGGACTGCCGACTCCGGTTACCTGACCCGCCGCCTGGTCGATGTTTCTCAGGCCGTCATCATCCGCGAGAAGGACTGCCATACCCATGATGGCATTACCGTCGGCGCGGTCATCGAAAAAGGCCAGGTCATCGACTCCTTTGGCAACCGCATCCGCGGCCGCTACCCGGTGGAGGACATTGTCGACCCGGCCACCGGCGAGCTGCTCTTCCCCACCACGCATCTGCTCCAGCCGGAGGACGCGGAGGTCCTGGAGGCCCATGGCATCCACGAGGTCCGCATCCGCACCGTCCTGGCCTGCCGCAGCCGCAATGGCGTCTGCGCCACTTGCTATGGCATGAACCTGGCGACCTCCGAGGAGGTCAACCTGGGCGAGACGGTCGGCGTCATCGCGGCCCAGTCCATCGGTGAGCCGGGCACGCAGCTGACCATGCGTACTTTCCACTCCGGCGGCGTTGCCGGCGACGATATCACCCAGGGTCTGCCCCGCGTTGAGGAGCTGTTTGAGGCCCGGAAACCCCAGAAAATTGCCCAGCTGGCCGAGATCTCCGGCCGCGTGAGCATCGACGAGTCCTCCCGCTCTGCCATGCGTACCATCAGCATCGTTAACGAGGAGAGCGGCGAGAGCGTCCAGTATTCCGTTCCCTACTCCATGGCGCTGCGCGTGGAGCACGGCCAGCACGTCAACCGTGGAGAGCGTATCACCGGCGGCAGCCTGAGTCCCCACGACATCCTGCGCATCAGCGGAGTCGAGGCCGTCCAGAACTACCTCATCCAAGAGGTCCAGGCCGTGTACCGTCAGCAGGGCGTCGACATCAACGACAAGCACATCGAGGTAATCATCCGCCAGATGATGCGCAAGGTCAAGGTCGAAGAGCCCGGCGACAGCACGCTGCTGGCCGGCTCCACCGTCGACATCTTCGAGTTTGAGGACGCCAATGCCGAGGTCCAGGCCCGCATTGACGCCGGTGAGACGGACCTTCAGTTGGCAACCTGCTCTCTGGTGCTCATGGGGATCACCAAGGCCTGCCTGGCTACCGAGTCCTTCCTGTCTGCGGCGTCCTTCCAGGAGACCACGAAGGTCCTCACGGAGGCCGCCATCCGCGGCAAGGTCGACCATCTGGTCGGCCTGAAGGAGAATGTCATCATCGGTAAGCTCATCCCCGCTGGCTCGGGCCTGAGCGCCTACCGCGATTTTGAGGAGGGCATCTCTCCCATGTCCCCGGTCACCGAGGATATGATCCTCAACGAACAGGCATAAGGATTGCAAAACGGCCCGAAAAGAAAAACTCCATTCGATAGTAGACAGCCCCGGTTTGTGCACACAGCGCAAACCGGGGCTGTTTAGTTGAGGATGGACGCTTTGCAATGCTAAAAAATTCTAAAACGGTTCACGTAATGCTTTCAAACTGGACACGTTTTAGTCATATTTCCTGGGTATGATATAGGCAGTTCAAGATCAGGAGGTGATGGCTGAAAGGTATTGTTTTCCACCCATACCCTTTGAAAAGGAGCAAATTTAGCAATGAAAAAAACACAAATTGGTGCGGCTGCGATGGCGCTGCTGCTGGCGGCGGGATTGACCGCCTGCGCATCAGACCCTGCCTCCACACCAGAAGATACGACCCAGGAGCCCCAAAGCGTTGTGGACACAACGCCGCAGGCCGAGGACACCAATGAGAACCCGGAGGCTGCCGACCCGGTCATCACCGTCAGCGATCAGCCTGACAGCGTGACGGTTGCCGAAGGGGACACGTTCACCTACACCCTGGCCCAGCTGGGTGGGGTCAGCGCCGATGGACAGTACCTGATCCAGGTGCTGCACGACTTTGAACCTGGCGAGACCATTGATTTCCGCAGTACGGATGTGAGCCAGTGGGAAGCCACAGGCGAGGAATATCTGCTCCAGCCGGCGGAAAATGTGACGGTCATGTCCCATGACGGGACCACTTGGACCCTTGAGAAACTTGACGACCTCCGGGCGGACGACTATGTCTACCTGACCAAGCAAGACGGTGAGGTCGTCGCCATCACCCTGACAGAGGATACCTCCGCTGCCGAAGATGCCACTTCGGAAGACGCGCCCTCTGATCCGGCGACGGAAGAAGCTGCAGACGCGGCATCAAATGCCAACGTTGCCGATGGGGCGGATGAGACCACGGAATTGACCGCTGATAACAGCGAGGACACGGCCGCTGAGGACGCGGCCACCGACAATACGGCGTCGGATACAAGCGAGGAGGATGGAACAGCCGAGTAAACAATTTGAGGCAGCACACCAAGGGGTGTGCTGCCTTTTGCGCTTGCATGAGAAGGACAAGAAGGGCTGCTTGGCACAGGCGCCGTCAGTCCAGGACCCAATCCGCCGGATCGGAGCTGTACCGGCCATCGCTGGCGTAGGTCAGATACGGGGTCCTCTCAGTCTCATTTTCTACGACCATGGGGATTTCGCAGGTGATGAACTGCCGGCCGTAGCTGTCAGTGACAAGGGCGGCGATTTGCAGCGTATCCTCGCTGCCCATGGGGATGGTCAGATTGGGAAGGCGGTAGTATTGATCCTGCTCGGAGAAGCCCTGGAAAGTTTCCGGCATGTCGCAAGGCTCTGCCCAGGCAATCAGTTCGCGGTTGCGGAAGACGCCCAGTTTGATCTCTTCCACGGCAGCGTTGCCCTGCTGCGGGCCTTGGATGCTGACGGTGGCGTAGCGGTCGGTGAGGGTGAGCACGCCGTCGATCACATCTTCGGCGAAGAGCCTATGACAGGATACGCTCACGTTTGGGAACGTCTCTAGGAGCAGATTGTAGTAATCCTCCAGCAGCTGCGTCTGGCGCGTCCCGTCCGGGAGGACAAAGACGACGGACAGGCTGATCAAATTGCTCAGGTTGCAGCGCAGCTGGGCGCTGAATTTGCCGCTCTCTATCTCGGATACCGGCACAGTGGTAATTTCCTTGCCGTTGTCGGCCCAAAACTCTGCCGTCATGCCTTCCTGATAGGTCTTTGGCACGGCGTAGACGCTAAAGGTGGCGCCGCTGCCTCCCTGGAAGAGGTTAAGCCCCAGCAGCTCAGAGCCGTATTCGGCGGTGAGGCTGTTCTGCGCCTTCAAAATCTCCTCCACGCGGCCCGAAATGCCGGAAATTTGCGCGTTGACGTCTCCGGAGATGCCGCTGACGGAGCTTTGCAGGCTCTGGTAACGATTATCCAGTGTCCGCAGCCGGGAGAAGAGGTTGGAAAAGACGACCACCAACACCAGCGCCGCTGCCGCAAGGCTGGCAATGCGGAGCTTTTTGCGCTTGGGCTGCGCGTCCAGATAGCGGCGGACGATCTGATCTACCATCTGCAATTGTGTCTCGGAGAGGGTATCCGGCGCTTCGGGCTGACCGGGTTCCGCCGCTTCTTCAACGCCCAGCAGCCAGCCTACGCTGACACCCAGCAGCTGGGCCAGAGCGATGAGCTTCTCCACCTCCGGGAGGTTGGCGTCCCGCTCCCATTTATAGATGGACTGGCGGCTGACGTTCAGCCGGGCGCCCAGCGCCTCCTGGGACAGGCCCAATTCTTTGCGTTTTTGTGCGATACGCTGCCCTATGGTCATGGGATCGCTCCTTTCCTGTGGTGCTGTGATGATACCGCATCGGGGAGCAAAAAGCAAGCAACTGCCGCCTCGATTTTTGTCAACCTGGGGTTTACATCCCCAATTTTTCTTGACGGATGGGCCAACAGCTCCTATAATCAAAGAAAAAACGAAAGGTGGAATGATTCATGTCCACGCCTCATAACAGCGCAAACAAGGGCGACTTTGCCAAGACCGTCCTGATGCCCGGCGATCCCCTGCGGGCAAAATTCATTGCCGAGACCTTCCTGACCGACGCCAGGCTGGTCAACAACGTCCGTGGGATTCAGGGGTACACCGGCACCTACAAGGGCGTGCCGGTGAGCGTCATGGCCTCCGGCATGGGCATGCCCTCCATGGGCATCTACTCCCACGAGCTTTTCAGCCAGTATGATGTAGACAATATCATCCGCATCGGCTCTGCGGGCGCCATCAGCGAGAAATTGCAGCTGCGGGATCTGGTGGCGGGCCTGGGCGCATGTACGGATTCGGGCTATGCGGCGCAGTTCGACCTGCCGGGGACGTACTGCCCTGTGTGCAGTTATGAGCTGCTGGAGACTGCGGTGGGCTGCGCCCGCAGCCTGGGCCAGCGGCTCACCGTCGGCACGCTCCTTTCCTCTGACAGCTTTTACGATGCGTCCAACTCCACCCTTCGGTGGGGAAAGATGGGAGTTCTGGCGGTGGAGATGGAGTCGGCGGCGCTTTACTGCAATGCAGCCTATCTGGGCAAGCGCGCCCTGGCAATTTGCACCATTTCCGACCACATCGTCACCGGTGAGGCCCTGGATGCCGCGTCCAGACAGACCACCTTTACGGCCATGATGCAGGTGGCCCTGGAGACCGCTGCGGCCATGGCCCAGAAGTGAGTCCCCAGAGCGGTAACAATCCCCGCGCAGGCGCACATGAAAGTGCCTGCGCGGGGATTTTCCGGTTTTCCCAGGGCCTGGACAGCCGCTTTGTATGGCTGTGCCGTGGCGGGGAGAACATCATAGGGGATAAAAAAAGAGACATCCGATTGGATGTCTCTTTTGGTGGACGATACAGGACTCGAACCTGTGACCCTCCGCACGTCAAGCGGATGCTCATACCAGCTGAGCTAATCGTCCGTATTCATGGTTGCTAAGATATGATAGCACGGCATGTCCCTTTTGTCAAGAGCTATTTTAAAAATTCCGGATATTTTTTTCACCCCGGGGGAGACTAGGCAAAAACGGGGGTGAGACAATGCATGCGGGGATGCTGACCGATGGCGCACTGTGTGCGATGTTCGAGAGTGCAGAGGACTTTGTGCACCGGCGGGTGCTGACGCCCGGCGGGGAGATTGGGCTGTACTTCATCGACGGGCTGGTGTCCGGCTCGGAGATCAGCGAGTTTGTGCTGCGGCCGCTGGTGGAGTGCCTGACCAGCTCGACGCCGGAAAAGATGGCGGCCCAGGCGCTGGGCGGCATCGTCTATCACGCCCAAGCAAGCGAGGTGACAAGCCTCGACGATGCGGCAATGCGCCTGGTCAATGGCTTTGCCCTGGCGCTGTTCGCCCCGGGGGTGGCCGTGGCTTTTGAGACCAAGACGGGCGAGAAACGCAGCCCCTCAGCTCCCCAGGTGGAGAACACCGTCAAGGGCGCCAAAGATGCCTTCACCGAGACCGTGCGGACCAACACCAGCCTGCTGCGGCGGCATCTGCGGACGCCGGATCTGCGGCTGCGGCAGTATATTGTTGGGCGGCAGAGCCTGACCAATGTGACCGTTGTGTGGGTAGAAGGCGTCACCGACCCGGAACTGGTGCGGCGGGTACAGGATCGGGTGGCAGGGATCAACGTCGATGGCCTGCTCTCTCCTGCGGTGGTCGAGGAGTCCCTCACCGGCAGCCGAAAGACGGCCTTCCCGCTGCTCATATTTACAGAGCGGACGGACAAGTTCGCCACCGGCCTGCTGGAGGGGCGCGTCGGCATCCTGGTGGACGGGCTGCCGCCGGGAAATTTGCTGCCGGTGGACCTGAGCCGGATGATGACGTCGCCGGAGGACCGGGGGATGGGATATGTCACGGCCTCCTGCGTGCGGGTCCTGCGCTATCTGGCGCTGATGGCGGCGCTGCTGCTGCCGGGATTGTATCTGGCCATGGCGGTCTTCCACCAGGAGATGCTGCCGCCGCAGCTGCTGCGATCCATCATTGAGAGCAAACAGGATGTGCCCTTTCCAACGGTGCTGGAGCTGATTGCAATGCTGGTGGCCTTTGAGCTGCTGCAAGAGGCGGGCCTGCACCTGCCCCAGGCCATTGGCCAGTCGGTGTCGATCATCGGCGGCCTGGTGGTGGGCAGCGCCGCGGTGGAGGCAAAGCTGGTCTCGCCGGCAGCGCTGATCATCGTTGCTGTGGCGGGCATCTGCGGATTTTGTCTGCCTGAGCGGGAATTTGCCAATGCGATCCGCGTATGGCGGTTTATCTTGACGCTCTGCGCAGCTTTGGCGGGACTATTTGGGCTGACGGCGGGATTTTTGCTGCTGCTGATCCAGTTGGCGGAACTGCGCTCCTGCGGGGTGCCGTATTTGTCGCCCTTTTCGGCCGGGCGGACAGAGGGAAAACTGGTTCGGAAGCGATTTAAAGAGGAGAAGACAGGATGAAGCGGGTATTGGTACTGCTGGCCGGGTGCGCACTGGCCGCCATGACGGGCTTCCTGCCCTGGAAAGCCAGCGATGCCGCGTCGCTGCTGCCGGTGAGCACGCTGCTGATAGACGTATCCGAAGGGCAGACGGTGCTCTATGCAGTAGATGAGCTGCAAGGCGCCGGCGATGACCTGGCCGCGGCCATGGAGGATATGGCATCCCGTGCGCCGGGGAATCTGTTCTTCGGCCAGGTGGAGCGGGTGGTGGTGAGCCAGGACGCAATGCGGGTCCTGTATCCCGCGGCAAAAGAGGCGCTGCTGCGGCTGAACACGGCTGTGTATTGCAGCCGGGAACTGGGATTTGCAGAGGAGATTGCAGAATTGGAACCGTACTGGAGCGCGGCAGAACAGCGCGGAACGCTGACAACCCTGTTGGAGTGCTGCGCAGACGGCGCCATACCGGTATTGTTGGATGAGGAGGGCAGACCGTGGAAAACTTGAGTGAGCGGCAGATCGGCTTTGCAACGTTCACCGCGCTGGCTGCCCCGATGGCATTGTTAGGCGCTTCGGCACGATGGCCGGCGACGCTGATTGGCGTGGCGGCGGCACTGCTGGCGCCGCGGCTCCGGGGAGAGGTCCCGCAGTGGCTGCGGGGCGTGTACCTGGTCTGGATTCTGCTGGTGATGGCGAAGGTGGCGTCCATGAGCCGCGCCTGTTTTGAAGACCAGACGGGATTTCTTCCTCTGGCGCTGCTGGCGCTAGCTGCGGTGGCGGGTAGATACGGCGGCGAGGTGGCAGGCCGGATTGGAGCATTGCTGTGGCCCACGGTAGCAGCTCTGCTGGTAGGCTTGATGGCCTTCGCCGTAGCGGACGCGAAATGGGATCACATTGTGCGTGCGGCAAATGATACAGAAGGATGGACCGCGATCTGCGCCGTCATGCTTGTGCCAATGGGGCTGGGTCAGACCCGCAGAGGCGTGAAATGGGGAAGCCTAATGGCGGCGGGGCTGGGACTTGCGGTGTCCATCGTCGCCTGCGGCGTGTTGGGACAACTACAAGGCATAGTACCTTTGCCGCTATATAATATGGTACAGGGCGTCAGCATCCTGGGGGTAGCAGAGCGGCTGGAGGCGCTGCTGTCGGTGGCGCTGTGTATTGGATTTTTCCTGGCGCAGGCGCTGCTGTGTGCGGTGGGAAAAGCGCATATTTCAGAAGACGTTAAGAGAAGTGAGTGGTGGATCGCTATCGCCGCATTGGGTCTGAGCGGTTCGGTGTGGCTGCTGCCGTCCTGGGTATGGTTTGGAGGAGGCGTAATAATGGGTGTAATTCTCCCGGTCATACAGGATTTGCGGCTGCTGGAAAAAAACAAAGAAAAAGCGAGAAAAAAGGCTTGACAAGGTGGGGGAGGATGTGGTATTATAAGCAAGCTCCGCTGAGGGGCCTGGAAAAAAGCGCCTGGAAGCTTGAAAAACTTTTAAAAAAGCACTTGACAAGCGAGAGAAGATGCGATATAATAATCAGGCTCTTGAGAGCGCATGTACCTTGTAAATTAAACAACGAGATCAGCCGAGCAGCTATGAAGAGTAGCTGCGAAGCG
>CALWWH010000209.1 GCA_944385195.1 uncultured Oscillospiraceae bacterium
CCAGGTCAATGACCTCGAAACCGGCGGACTCGATCATCATTGCGACCAGGTTCTTGCCGATGTCATGCAGGTCGCCCGCGACGGTGCCGATGATGACCTTGCCGATGGAGGTGGCGGAGCTGTCGCCCAGGTAGGGCTTCAGGACCTCGACGCCCTTCTTCATGGCGCGAGCAGCGATCAGCATCTCGGGAACGAAGATCTCGTTGTTCTTAAACTTCTCACCGACAACGCTCATGGCGTCGATCATGCCGGTGTTCAGAATGTCCATGGGGGCGCAGCCCTCGGACAGACATTCCTCAACGAGACCAGGGACGAGTTTGGTCTTGCCACGGATAACGGCAGAGCTGAGTTCTTCAAGCTTGGACATGATGGATTCCTCCTAAAAAAATATGCGTTTTTAAATATGCCGCAAAAGCGGCTTATTTACAAAAGATTAAGCCTTCTTGGGCTCGGGACCGATCAGTCCCTCACGGAACGCCTGGATGAAGTCGAGGCACATCTCGTCCTGCTCCAGCAGGGCGTTGGCGGCGTAAACCAGGCCGAGCATATCGCGGTTGGTTGGATCGACAATGGCGCTGTCCATGCCGGCGGCCATGGCCAGGACCATGAAGGCCTGGTTGATGAGCTTGCGGGCGGGCAGACCAAAGGAGATGTTGCTCAGACCAGAGGTCAGGTGGATGTCCGGGTACTCCGCGCGAATCTGGCGGGCGCACTCGGCAAACATGGAGAATGCAGTCTCATCGGTGGACAGGGTGACAACCAGCGGATCGATGTACAGACGGCTGGGGGCGATACCATACTCCTTGGCCTTGGCCATGATGCCGTGGAAAGCCTCCATGCGGCGCTCGACGGAGTTGGGGATGCCCTTGTCGTCGCACAGCAGGGCCACGCAGCCCCACTTGGTGTCAGCGATCACTGGGAAAATGATATCGATCTTGTTGCCCTCCATGGAGACGGAGTTGACGATACCAGGCTTCTTGCACAGAGGCAGTGCCTTAACGATGGTCTCAGGGCTGGGGCTGTCCAGGCAGATGGGCACATCTGAGACTTCCTGCACCAGGTCCAGAATCCACTTTAGGGTCTCGACCTCGATGTCCTCAGTCACGGATGCGCAAACGTCCAGGTAGTCCGCACCAGCGGCTTCCTGACGCTGGGCGATGCGGCGGATATACGCCTCATCGCGGTTGGCGATGGCGCGGCCCATAGCGGGAATCGAGCCGTTGAGCTTCTCACCGATCAGAATCATGATAAAAACCTCCCAAAAATTAGTCCAATAAATAACACCCAACATAAGTCAGGGTATTGGTACCGTAATAATAGGGGACGCCATTGGCTTTGCAGGCCTCGCTGACCAGCATGCCATAGCCCTCCATCGAGGAGAAAGCCAGCTGCGGCGCCCGGCAGGGCTCGTCCGGGTAGGTACAGGTCTTGCAGACTGTGCAGCCACCGGCGCTCAGGGGAAGGGTGTCGGGGAACGCTTCGCGCACGCGCGGGGTCAAAGCAGCGAAGTTCTCCTTGTGCCTTCTGCCTATTTCCGTCATGCCTTCAAAATCCATGGAATCCTCCAGCTCCCCCGTAGTCTGGACGATGATCCCGCGGTGGTACTTTGCCACGCGCGCCCGGCACTCCTCCAGGGTGCCGCAGGCAGGAGGACAGGTCCAGTTGCGGCCATAGATCTTGCAGGTGTTGTCGGCGCACATGGCGCGGACGTCCTCGCGAAGATTGATGGTCGCGGGGTCCATCTCACTTACGGTGGTAAAACCGGCTTCTTTGGCAATCTCAATCAGTTGTTCGATGGTCATTCGTCTTCCTCCTCGAAGCTCAGATGGTCTACGAAACAATCCTGAAAGTCTGGTGAGGATGCCAGCTCCAGGAATTCGATGGCGTCAGTGATGGCGCTGGCCCGGCGGAATTCATATCCACTGAGCGCTGCACAGCGGGCCCCTTCCCCGGCGGCGTTGCCGATGGCCCGGATGCGGCCTTCCAGCTGCCGGGGCAGCAGACCAATCTCCAGCGCAGAGTTAGGGTCTAAAAAACTGCCGAAAGCGCCGGCGATGCGGACCTCGTGGATATCCTCTACGGCAATGTCCAGATGAGCGCAGAGCAGCTCGATGCCTGCCGCGATGGCAGCCTTGGCCAGCTGCACCTCGCGGATGTCTTTCTGGGTCAGGCGCACGGGATCGCCGCCCTCGCAGAGCAGGAAGCAGCGCTCGGCATCCACTGTTGCAATCCGGGCTGCCAGCGCTTCGTCAGCGATGTCTCCGGCGTCCTGAATGCGACCGCTCTCGTCGATGACCTCTGCTTGCCGCAGTGCGGCGACCAGATCCAGCAGGCCGGAGCCGCAGATACCGATGACAGGTTTGTCGTCGAAGGTGTGAATCTGCAATGCGGAGCCATCCCACCGGACGTGGTCGATGGCGCCGGGGATGGCGCGCATACCGAAGCGGATGTTTGCACCCTCAAAAGCGGGGCCGGCTGCCGTGGAGCAGGCTACGGAGCGGTGGGCGTTGCCCAAAATCAGCTCTCCGTTGGTGCCGAGGTCAAGCATCAGCGTCTGCTCTTCCAGCGTATCCAGTTGCTGGCTCAGAGCCACCGCAACAGTGTCTGCACCGACAAAGCCTGCGATACAGGGCAGGACGAAGAGCTTGCCCTCTGGGGCCATGTGCAGACCGTAGTCCGCAGCCTTCAGCGTCATGGCCTCCACCTGGGCGGGCTGATAAGGGGCCACGGCCAAGGTAGCGGGGGACAGCCCCAGAAGTAGATGGTGCATAGCGGTGTTGCCGACGGCGGTCAGAGACAAAACCTGAGCAGTTTCGCAGCCTGCTTTTTGGCAGGCCTCCGCCAGCAGATTGTCTAGGCAGCTGCGAATCAGGGCGCTCAACGCCTCCAACGCTCCGTCCATTGCCGCCTGAATGCGGGAGATGACATCTCCTCCATATCGGGTCTGGGGGTTCAGCGTACTGGCAGTGGCGGCCAGCTCGCCGGTATGGGCTTCCATCAGGTAAAGAACCACCGTGGTGGTGCCAATGTCTACCGCAGCGACGTAGCAATTGCCGTCCAGCAGCTCTACATCAGGGCAGATGCTCACGGTGCGGGCATCGCCGCTGGTGAGGATCTGTACGGTGGGGCGGGCGGCTGGGAGCGTAACCGTGCAGTCGCGCTCAAGGATGGTCTGGCAGGCCAGAACCTGCTGCCCGTCCAGCAGAACGGTACACTTGCCGCAGGTGCCGTGTCCGCCGCAGGGGGCGTCTATCGGATAACCGGCAGCAGCGAGCACCTGGCGCAGCGGGGTGCCGGATTTGGCCTCGATGCGCAGGCCCGCAGGCAAGATGGTCAGTTTCATCCCTGCGCCTCCTTCAGCAGAGTTTTGCAACGATTGAGTAGGATATCACCCACAAACGCCATATCTTCGGCGGAAAAGGCGGCAGGGAAATTGTCAGAGAACAAAATCTGAGCCGAGGGCGGAAACTCCTCGTCCCCATCCCAAAGCAGCAGCTGGATGTCGAGCCCCGGCAGGAAGTTGAAGGCAAAGCCCGCATCGCACTTGGGCAGCGGGGTACCCTTCAGCGCCTGACAGAGGTAGGGCACATGGGCAAGTTTGCCGCTGAACATCCAGGCACAGCGGGTCAGGCAGCGGCCCTGAAACTGGCGAAAGTAGACCTCACCCCAAGGCATATCCCGGTAGGCCAGGAATTTGCCCGCCGCGGGCTCCAACCTGCCGCAGGTCAGATAGCGCAGCAGCAAAATCTGTGTCGGCACCGGAGGCTCCGGACCGTCAAAGCCGAAGTCAGGCAGACGCACGCGCAACGTCTGCCCCATGAGGGGCACAGACAGCCACTGGCCATCCCAGTCAAGGCCGCAGCGAGCGCTGATTTCGATGGGGTCCATCTGGGCCAGCAGCGCCGTATAGTGTTCATAGGGCATGCGCTCTTTGTTGTTGTGTTCAAATGTTGGCATATGAAATCACCGTTGGGAAGAGACTCGTGTCGGTATGGGGCAAAAAGCAGCTGGCGACAAATTCGTCCATATAGCCAGGCTCCGCGGAGAGCTCCATATAGGTCATGTTGCGGCTCAGGACCTCAACCTGCTCAGCAGCCTGCCGGGAAAGCAGCATGGAATACGCCCCGGTGAGGGAAGTGTTGCCCACATAGTGAAACCGGTCGCGGGGAATGTCCGGCAGCATGCCAATGCGGACCGCGCTGTCCATATTGATGCCGCTGCCGATGCCGCCGGCTACATAGACCGCATCGATGTCCTCAGGGGTAAAGCCGGAGGCGGACAGCATGGTGCGGATGGCGGAGAAAATGGCGCCCTTGGCCCGGATGAAGCTGTCGATGTCGACCTCAGTCAGACTCAGCTCGGTGGTATCGGCGGTGGCAGGACGAAGAATATAACGGCCCAGGCCGTGTTCATCGTATGCAACGCGGCTGTCCTCGCGGAAACGGCCGCGGACATCCAAAATGGAGGTGCGGAACAGTTCGGCGATCAGGTCAATCAGACCCGAGCCGCAGAGCCCGGCGGGCTCACCGCCGCCGATGACAGTCCAGGAGGGCTCGTGGCTTGCACTGTCGATCTTGACCGAGTCGATGGCGCCCTGGGTGGCTCGCATGCCGCAGGAGATCTCACCGCCCTCAAAGGCGGGGCCAGCGCTGCAAGCGCAGGTGAGCAAAAACTCACTGTTGCCGAAGACGATCTCGCCGTTGGTGCCCAAGTCTATAAATAGACTGCAAGCCTCGTTGCGCCACAGAGGCGTGACCAGCAGACCGGCGGTGATGTCGCCGCCGACATAGCTGCCCACGTTGGGAGAGATGCAGCAAGCGGCATCCGGGTGCAGATTCAGCTGCAGCTCAGAGGCCCGGAGCTCGGGCAGATGAAAGAAGGTCGGGACGTAGGGTTCCAGGCGGATGGGATCGGCATCAACGCCCAGCAGAAGGTGGTTCATGGTGGTGTTGCCCGCCAGAACGACGCGCAAAATCTGCGTAGGTTCGATGCCCAGATCCTGACACATCCGATGTAACAGGGGCGTGATGGTTTCGCTGACGACAGCACTGCGCAAACGCTCAGCACCGCCAGGGCGGGTAGAGGCAATGATCCGGTTGATGACGTCGGCGCCATAGCGAATCTGCGCGTTGCCGGCGCTGGCGCAGGACAGCAGCTCTCCAGTGCGCAGATCAGCCAGTGTGGCAGCCACCGTGGTGGTGCCGATGTCGATGGCCGCGCCCAGCAAACGGGCAGTGCCCTGGGGCTGCAAGGACAGCACCCGGCCCTCGTCGGTCAGGACACAGTCCACGGCAAAATGGCTCTCGCGGAGGACCTTAGCCATCTGCCGCAGGGCAAAGCCGCTAAACTTGACCGCCTCATAGCCAGTACTGGCCAGGGCATCGCTCAGGCGCTCCGTATCAGGGCGGGGATCGTCCAGGGATGGGGCCTCCATGGTGAGGCTCACGATGCGCAGACCACTGTTGCAGCCCTCGAGATGCTCCAATGCGCGCTCAAACTGTTCCCGGGTGCGGGGATCAGAGAGGTCGGCGGTGCGAATGCCGCTGCGGAAAGCGGCAGCGGAGTCGGGGATTTCGATGGTAGCGTCGCCATTGACAGTGCTGGCGCAGGCAAGGCGGTAGCCAGCTTCCCAGTCTGTCTGGGACAGGTGGCGGTGGGGCTGTGCCTGGACCGTACCGGCAGTGACGAGCACGCGGCATTTGCCGCAGATGGCATTGCCATTACAGGGCGCATCGATATCCACGCCAACACGGCGGGCAACATCCAGCAGCAGTTCGCCAGCCTCAGCTTTGGCGCTGCGGGTTTGGCCATTGGGAAGGGCAAAAGTGATCGTGTGCATATCGATAGGTCCTTTCGGAATGTAGTAGCAATAAAAGTGCCCAGCGGAGAGGGTCCAAGACCCTCTCCGCGGCGGATTAGATCAATTACAGCTCCAGGTAGGAATCAGCGTAGAGGTTGTTATTGAGGATGATATCGCAGGACTTGATGGTCTCCATCAGGCGCAGATCGCAGGGGTTGACGATGGCGGAAGTGAGGCCGTAGGCCATGGACATGGCGACCATGGCGCTGTCCATAATCGGACGGATGTTCTTCGGCATGCCGTTGGAAACGTTGGACAGACCGCCGGTGGTCTTCAGGCCCATGTCAGAGAGCATCTTCAGGGCCTCGAGCATCTCGACCTGCTTGTCCTGCATGCCCTTGATGACCAGGAACAGGGGGTCAAACCACATATCCTCGGGATCCATGCCCAGGGACATGCCGCGCTCGAGCATCTCCTGGCAGTAGGCCATACGCTCGTCGTTGTCAGAGGGAACGCCATCCTTAGAGCACAGAGCAATGATGATGGCATCATTGGCGGCGGCCAGGTCGATGTTTTCAATGCGGTCGCGGGCATCGGCAGAGTTGACGATGGGCTTGCCCTTGCTGCGGTTGTAGACGGAGATACCGGCCTCAATGGCCTTAGTATTCACGGTGTCCAGGCTCAGAGGAACATTGTCGAAGTTCTCCTGCAGGAGCTTGACAGCCCACATCATGAGCTCTTCGCCATTGGACTCGGCGGGGCCGATGTTGACATCCAGATAGGTGGCCCCGGCGTCCAGCTGCTGCTTGGCGCGCTTGAGAATGGGGTCAGGATTGAAGGTAGCCATAGCCTCACGGATGACCGGGCTGATGCAATGGATACGCTCGCCGATGGTAACAAACTTAGCCATAATAGCCTCCAAATGTAATGTATTTAGTGTCGGGAGATTAGTCCTGATACTCGCGCAGGAACTTGACAAGTTCGATGGCTTCGCGGGTACCGACCACGACCTTCCAATTTGGGAGCTTCTCCTGCAGCTCGCCCTTTAGAACGGCAACCTTGCCGGGCAGAACCAGGGTGCGGTTCTTAATCTTGTTCTCAATGCCCTGCTCTTCAATGAACTTGGCGATGGAAGAAGCGGACAGCTTGCCGGCAGCCCAAGCGGTCAGGACGGAGTATCCGCCTGCATCAGAGATCAGCAGGTTGACGGGAACGCCGGAGCGCTCGATCTCGCCGGAGACGACAAAGTAGGTCAGAGCGAAGTCGACGGTGGTCATGCAGATGCTGTTCTCGTCGGCGCCGTTGAGCGGGTAGATACCAGGCTCGACCTTCATGGGCTTCTGCGGGTCAGTGAAGATGTTCTGCCGCAGGCCGAAGAGGGGCAGGGCGGAGGCATAGTCCAAGTCCATAACGATGATGGAGCCGTACTTGGCGGTAAACAGAGCAGCCAGAGCGCACTGCATATTCTTGTCGCCGCGGGCCAGACGGGTCAGATCGACGAAAGAGGGATAGCCAAAGGTGCGGTCGTTACCTTTCAAAGCAGCGCGACGGACCTCAACAGCACCCTCGAAAGCGGCAGCGGCGGAGTCAAAGGTGACGTCCAGAATGAGATTCTTGTTGCCGGCAGCCTCAAGCTTCTCGACCACGTCGTGCAGCTCGTCGAGATTGGCGGCGCCAACCACCAGCGGGCACTTCTTGGCAGTGGCCAGTGCGCTGTAAGCCTCATAGTTTTCAGCGTTGGCGCCCTGCAACGCATAGGCAGCGTCGCCGCACAGTGCAATGGCCTGCTCGGCCAGCTCCAGGGAGGTGTTCAGGATCAGAGCGCGGCCGGTCGCGACAGAGCGCTTGACCAGATCCAGGTAGTAGTCGTCGGGGCAGCCGGGAACATAGTTGACGTGGATCAGCTCAGCGTGCATACGCTCACCAATGCGGTCATAGTCGACAACTTCCAGATCCGCCAGAACGCCATCGTTGTACTCGGCCGGAGCTGCGTTGCAGACGTGGACAGAGTACAGGGACTTGGAGACAAAGGTCTTGTCATGACGCATGAGGACCGTCTCACCGCCGAGCTTGTACTCACCCAGGGTGATGGTCTTCATGGGGGGCTCGGTAGCAGCAGACAGGCTGGCCAAGGCTTCCGCAGACATGTGCGGGCACTTGTCGATGGTCAGCGCGCCGGAGGCGACCTTCATGGCAAACGCCATACAGGTGGGGTTGCCACACTCTTTACAGTTGGTTTTGGGGGTCAGCTTGAAAATGTCCAAACCTTTCAGTGCCATGTTACTCGCTCCTTTCTGCTTATGCCAGGCTCGCGATGAGCTTGGAAATGGTGGCAACGCTGGTGGGATGCTTCAGAATGACGGCGTCGGAGCCAGAGGCCAGAACTGCGGTAGCAGTTGCGATCTCCATGCGGATGCCGCGATCCTCAGCCGGCCCCCAGCCCTTGGGAGCATCTTCCTCGGGCAGAATGGACTCCTTAACGCCCCAAGTCTCGCTAGCCACAGGAGTGACAACGGGAGTTTGCAGCATGGTGTCGTTCTGAGCCAGGGCAGCGGAACGGACACGCTCCATGGTGGAGCTGACGTACTCGAAGCCGTAGCCGGCCGCAGCGGAGCCGACGTTAGCGACAACCTTGTCATTTTTAAGGCCCATCTGGCTGATCAGAACGTTCAGCTGCTTGGCCAGGTTGATGTCGCAGGCCGACTCGGCGCCGATGATATGGCCGTAGGCCAGACCAACGGAGGCGGACATAGTCTTGTAGTCCTCTTCCTTGGCGGACAGGAACATGATGTTCTGTCCTGACAGTGCCTCGGCAATGGCGGAGAAGAGCGCGGTGTCTTTTTCCATGTTCTTACAGCCGGCAATGGCCAGAGGCTTGGTTGCAACAGCCGCAACAGCCTTGGCAATTTCGACACAAGTCTCCACAGGGGTGTTGGCGTCGCCGGGATCAGCGCTGGCAAAGCGGATGCACACAAAGTCGACCCCCTCCAGGGTGCAGGCTTTGGCGGCCATCTCAGCCACGGTGCTGCAGCCCTCGTAGAAAGCGCAGACGCCGGCAGGCTCGCCAGCCAGGCCGGTATCGAGAATCTCAATACCGATGCGGGCAGGATTAGGACTCACGGAGTCGAATTTGTAGAAGGGGTAAGCATTAGCACCGCCGATGGCCAGGGCCTTGTCACCCGTGCCGATGGTGACGGTGTTGATCGCAGCATTGAACTTCTGCGAAGCACGCTTGAATGCCATGGGAAAAACCTACCTTTCGTATGATAAAAAGTTTAGACACAATTACATCATGGGGTCCATGCTCAAAGCGGGGTGGCCCTTTTCGGTCAGGAACTCCATCAGAGGCTCGACATCGGTGCAGATGGTTTCGTCGGCGATCATGTCGGCAAAATTGTCGATACCGTACAGGTCCTTGGCCGAGGCGTTCAGTTTCTCCGCAACCTCATCCTTCAGAGCCTTGGGCATCCAGACGATGCGGGCGATGCCGCCTTCAGCTTTCATGAACTTCTTGGAGGCGATGTAGTGCTTGCCGTGGCCCATGAAGCCGGGGGTCTGCACGCCGCCGCCGGTCATGGAAGCCATCTCAGAGAAGGACATGCCCAGAGGGGTCATGCCGGTGTGCTCACGATGGACAATGACGACGCCGTTGGAGAAGGGTTCAATGCCGCAGATGCACTCGAAGCAGCCGCAGGAGGTCATCGGGTCCTGCATGATAGAATACAAGGTGACGCGCTCCAGAGCACCGTGGCTGAGCTGGTTGACAACTTCGTTGACGTCTTCCCAGGAGCCAAGATCTGCGTCGATGACGCGCTGCTTGGTGACGACCTGGCAAGGACCGCTGGGATCGAGTTCATTGGTCGCCTTGGCATCCAGCCAGGAAACGGCGCCGCACAGGCCCAAACGCTCAGGGGAGATGACACAGACGTGGGCGGGGGAGAAGCTCTGGCACAGGATGCAGGAGTAGAAGACGTCGGCGGTCTCGTCGGTCAGGTTGGCCAGACGATCGTCACGGGCGTTATAGATGGCGGCGGCTTCCTGACGCAGTTCATGCAGCTTGGACTGATCGGTGACGAGAGTGACCTGGACCTTGTCAACGACGGAGGAGTACTCGGCCTTGATCTTCTTGCTGAGAACCTCTCCAAAATGGGCCACGCGGAAGCCTGCCTCGTAGGCGTCCTTGCTGACACGGATACGGATCATATCGCGCTGGCCGGTGTGCATGACACCCTCCAGGCAGTTAAGGAAAGCGTGGAATTTGCGCTCGAAGACAGGCTCAAAGTCCGACTGCATATTCTTGCCGGCGACCTCGACAATGACGGCCATACCGATCTTGGTGCCGACCTCGAACGCGTCAAAGTCCGGGCCGTCGACGATGACCTTGTCGTCTTCGATGTCATGGGCATCGCGGGTGCGGACCAACTCGAAGGAGTCGATACGGGAACCGTCGATCTCAATCTGCATATTGCCGCGGCGGATGATCTCGCCCTCAAAGGCGGAGGAGTAAGCCACAGGAATGTCCATCTCAGTGACGACAATCTTGATGTCGCGCGCCTCGAGAGAGGTCTCGATCCAAGCCTTGGTGTCCTCCTGGATCAGCAGGGTCTTGGGGACGGGCCAGACGTTCTCGGTGGCGTTGGTGATGACGGGGAAGCCCATGCTGATGGCGCCGCAGCCGCAGGCAACGGTCAGATCATCCAGGGGATCAAAAGCGTTGACGAATGCAAAGATACGATCCATGGTGTAGTCGTCAAAGGCCTTGCGGTCGTTGGGCTCGACAGCACCGAAGATCATGGCTGCGCGGACAACCAGGCTGGTCACGTGGGCCACAGACCAGATGTCGGGGCCGACGGGGACCACACGGACCTTGAAATTCATGTTCAGGCCGGCGGCGTAAGCCTGGTCGATGATGCCGCCGATCAGGAAGACGAAGATGCCGCGGGACTGATAGCCCTTGATCAGCTCTACAGCCTCTTCCTGGCTGGGGGCGGGCCCAATGATGACAACAAAGCCGGGGATGTCACGGGTGACCAGGGGAACGCCCAGCTCACGGACCTCAGCGTCCGTCATGTGGCCATGGTACTTTCCTTCGTCGTAAGGATGGGGGTTGTCAGCGTACTTGCAGGCCTCGATGACCTCCGCAGCCATGGCAGTGGCCAGGCCGGAGTTAAAGGCGTTGGCAGTGCGGTACTCGCGGCCCATCATGCCGCGGATGTTCTCCATAGCGGTCTGCAGATCGGCCAGGGTGGTGACCTTCAGGCCCTGATAGGCGAGGATATTGGCGCAGAAATAAGCAGTGTCCGGCATTTGCATGGGAGCGTTGGCGCCCAGGCGGGCAACGGTCTGGGCCAGAGTCTGCTCAGCCAGGGCAAACATCTGATCGTTACCGTTAAAAACTCTGTCGAACAGGCCGATTGTATTAGGCATGGTTCGTTCCCTCCGTAACTTCCTGACGCAGTGCGTCGATTCGTTCTTTGATTGCTTTAATCTCTTCCACGACAGTGCCGCCGGCGTCGTAGGGGCTGATGCCATCGCGGTCGGCCTCAGCGGTGTCGGCGCTGATGTGGATCATACCCAGCAGTACTTCTGCGGGAATCTGGGCGCGGATAAATTCCTCATCTTTTTCGTTGCGCAGCTTGTTGGCCACGACGTAGACATCGTGAATGCCCAGATCAGCCGCCAGCTCCACCACGCGGTGGTAGGTCTGTACGCTGCGGCTGCCCGGCTCAACGACGACGATAAAGGAATCCATCTCGCCGGCAGTGCCGCGGCCCAGATGCTCCAGACCGGCCTCCATGTCCATGATGACCACGTCATCCGGACCAAGAATCAGGTGCGCCAGCAGGCGGCGCAGGATGACGTGCTCGGGGCAGACACAGCCGCCGCCGCCGACATCCACGGTGCCCATGACCAGCAGACGGACACCTTCGTGGACAATGGAGAATTTCTCCGGGATGTCGTCCACTTTGGGGTTGATGCGGAAGAGTTTGCCGAAATTATCCTTGCTTGAGCCGGTGCGCTCGGCGATAAACTCGGTCATTTTGCACACTGGCGTCAGATGGTTGATACGTTCCGGCGCAAAGCCCAGGGCAAGGCCCAGGTTGGCGTCCGGATCGACATCAACGGCCAGCGTATCGCGTCCTTCGGCGGCATAGAGCCGCGCGAGGACGGCGGAAAGGGTCGTTTTTCCAACGCCGCCCTTTCCTGTGATGGCGATTTTCATATCGGTTACCTAAGTAGTTAGATGCCCAGAGCGGCGCGCTTGGCCTCGATGCCGTCGATCATGGCCTGTACCAGCTCATCGGGATTGGTATTGATGATGAAGCCGGCGCCGACCAGCTTACGGGTCCCCTCGGTGATCCACTCCATCATCTCGGAGGAGCCGGAGACCTGAGGCTCAACGCCCAGGTAGGTATCGATGCCGGTAGAGACAACGTAGTTGGCGATGGAGACAGCCTTCTCAGACATCCACTCGGGAGCGCAGCCCACAACGGGAACCTGCGGGATGTCAATGCCCCAATCCAGGGCGATGCCGTTGGCCAGGAGCATCATACGGCTGATGTCGACGCAGCTGCCCATGTGCAGGACAGGAGGAATGTCGGCCAGCTTGCACACGCGCTTGAGGCCGTCGCCGCAGTACTCACGGGCACGCTTGTCCATCAGGCCGGCCTTGGCCGCAGCCTGGGCAGAGCAGCCGGTGGTGATGACGACGATGTCGTTGGCCAGCAGCTTCTTGATGATCTCGATGTGGGCGTAGTCAGCGCGGATCTTGGGGTTATTGCAGCCGACGATGGCCACAGCGCCGCGGATGACGCCGGCCTTGATGCAGTCGATCAGAGGCTTATAGGTATCCAGCTCGTCCAGATGGCTGTTGGTGACGCCGTCGAGCTTCTTGCGGATGGCCTCGTTGGAGTAACCAACGTTGGCAATCTGCGTGTGATCGGGGATCCAGACGCGGCTCTGGTCGCGGTTTTTGAAGTTGTCAATGGCGGCGATCATCAGCTCGCGGGCCTTCTCCAGGGCATTTTCGGAAGTGAAGTTCACATACTCTGAGCCGGGGATGCGGGCGATGGGGCTGGTGGTGATGAACTTGGTGTGGAAGCACTCGCTGAGGGGGCCCAGAGCAGGGAAGATACACTGCACATCGACAGCGATCATCTCAACGCAGCCGGTCAGCAGCGCGTTCTCCTGCTGCAGGAAGTTGCCGGCCATTTTGATGCCGTGACGCATGGCGACCTCGTTGGCGGTGCAGCACAGGCCGGCGATGTTGATACCCTTGGCGCCGACTTCGTAGGCGTGTTTGACAATATCAGGCATCTCGGCGGCGGTAACCAGCATCTCACTCATTGCCGGGTCGTGGCCGTGAACGATGATGTTGACCATGTCCTTGTCCAGAACGCCCAGGTTGGCCTGCGTATCGCGGGGCATCGGCGTGCCGAAGAGAATGTCGGTAAACTCAGTGCCCATCATGGAGCCGCCCCAGCCGTCGGCCATGCCAGTACGCAGACTCTGGCGAACCAGGGCCTCAGCCTGAGCGGAGTTGCCCACGTGGGTCATGTGCATGCTCGTTGCGATCTCGCGGTCAACAGCGCGGGGCGCAATGCCGGTCTCGTTCCAGACCTTCTGGCGCT